>JAAYRZ010000136.1 GCA_012518515.1 Alcaligenaceae bacterium | reverse complement strand
TGCGCTTTTTCTGCGTCCATGCCCTTAGCGAGATTTTCTGCTTCTGCCTGCTCGGCCGATTTGCCGTAGAGCAGTGCTTGACGTTGAGCTAAGCAATGAGCTAGTAGCTGCTTATGGTGACTTTGCCACTGATGGTCCGCTTCTTTGCAGACAATAAAGTCGACCGGAGCACCTTCACTACCTTGGTGTAGCCACTGGAAGAAAGTGTGCTGTGCATCGGTACCCGGCATACCCCAGACCACGGGACCGGTAGGAACGTTAATCGGTCTGCCCTGATGATCGACAGACTTGCCTAAGGATTCCATCTCTAATTGTTGTAAATAAGGGATTAAGTAGCTGAGTCTGGAGTCATAAACGGCCAAATTGCGTGATCCATAGCCGAGAATACTGCGATTAGCAATTTCTGCCATAGCTAGCTGAATCGGTGCATTGTCTTCAATGGGGGTGTTTAAAAAGTGCTGGTCCATGGCGTGCGCACCGCTTTGTAAACCGGCAAGTACTCTTGAGCCGACTGTCAGGCCAGCGGCAACGCCAACCGCAGACCAGAGAGAAAAACGTCCACCGACCCAATCCCAAAAGCGATAAATATTATGGATGGGAATACCCCAATCCTTGGCGGCTTCAGGGTTAGCCGTTACGGCAATCATATTGTTACCGGCATTGACTCCCGCTGACTCAAACCACTCTCGAGCACGAGCCGCATTTTCCATGGTTTCAGCCGTGCGGAAAGATTTAGTGGCTACGACGACCAAGGTATCGTGAGGATCCAGGCCTGCTAGACCGCCCTCAATGGCGTGGCCGTCAATGTTGGAAACAAAGCGAATCTGGCGCCAGGAGCCAGCATAGCCAAAGGCTTGTGTGGCTAAGCGAACACCCCAGTCACTACCGCCAATGCCGATGTGGACAATATTGCGCCAACGTCTATCATTGTCAATACGACGTACAAGCTCTTGAACTCTCAGACGTTCACTTTGTACCTCCACTAAGGGCTGAGGTTTACGTAGCATAGTGTGCCAAGCAGCTCTGTCCTCAGTTGTATTGATGTGTTCACCCTCAAACAGCGCCTGCTTTAAAACAGTGAGCTGGCGTGCTTCGAGTAGCTCGCAGATTGACTGATCGAGCTGTTCAGAGCGTCGCTGAGCGCTTAGATCAACGTTGAGGCCTGCTGCCTGAAGAATTTTAGTTTGCTCATGATTAATCTCTGAGTTTAGGACACAGTCTTTGAAATGTACCCACTGAGGCAGTTCATCCAAGGGTTTGAGTTGTTTTAATGCATCGAGTTTCATAAAAAAATCTACTACCTGCGTTGCTAAAGGTAGATTGCCAGTCGTAATTGAGTCTTAGTTTTCGATTATAATCAAAACCTGAAGAATTAAGTTAACAGAAGTTGATAAGTTGATTGACGTTTAAAGGATAAAAATGAACCCCGTTCGTAAAGCAGTATTCCCTGTAGCCGGTCTTGGAACCCGTTTTTTACCTGCAACTAAGGCAATGCCCAAAGAGATGTTGCCAGTGGTGGATAAGCCGTTGATTCAATACGCTGTAGAAGAGGCGGTAAAATCCGGCATCACTGATTTAATCTTTATTACAGGTCGCCACAAACGTTCAATTGAGGACCATTTTGACTTTATGCCTGAGTTAGAGCATGAGCTAGAGCAAAAGGGTAAGGATGAGTTATTAGAAATTGTGCGCGGAATTTTGCCAAGTAATGTCAATTGTATTTATATCCGTCAACCAGCTCCTTTAGGTTTAGGCCATGCCGTACTATGTGCAGAGCCTGTGGTGGGCAACGAGCCTTTCGCTGTTTTATTGGCTGACGACTTGATTGACTCTGATGTGCCAGTGACTCAGCAGTTGATTGATGCTGCGCATGCTTATGGTGGTAGTGTGCTCGGAACTCAGATCGTTTCTAGAGAAGACACTAAGAAGTACGGTATTATTGCTGGCCCAGTAGTTGGTGATCAGGTGCGTCGCGTTGAGCAAATTGTTGAAAAACCAGCCCCGGAAGATGCTCCATCCACTTCAGCGGTGGTAGGTCGTTATATTCTTGAGCCAGAGATTTTTGAGCATTTGAGACATACTCAAAAGGGTGCTGGCAATGAAATTCAGTTGACTGATGGGATCGCCTCCATGTTGCAGAGCCGAAAGGTCTTCGGCTGCGACTACGAGGGTGTCAGATACGATTGTGGCTCTAAAGAAGGTTTCTTCCGAGCTAATATCGCTTTGGGGCAAAAGTATCACGGCTTAACTTTCGAAGACTAATTTTGTTGTTATGAGTATTTTAAATCGTTTAACGTCTCAGTTGGCTCTTGAGCAAATTGATGAGATGCGCTACGTCGGTCGTAGTACCGATATTTTCCTTTCAGGTCGTGTGTTTGGTGGGCAGGTCTTGGGTCAAGCTCTGATGGCAGCTAATTACACGACACCAGAGGATCGTTTTGCACATTCCATGCATGCTTATTTTGTGCGTCCGGCGGATGCTAGTTTGCCGATTGAGTATGCGGTGGAAAGTATTCGTGATGGTGGCAGTTTCTCTGTTCGTCGAGTCAGCGCCAGTCAGCAGGGTAAGTTTATTTTTACCTTGTCCTGTAGCTATCAGGGCTTGGAAGAAGGTTTTGAGCATCAGGTGACGATGCCTGATGCTCCCGCACCAGAGGACTGTCCTTTAGAGGCGGATGTACAGCTAGAGTTAGTGAAGCAGTTGGGCACCAGTAAGTGGAACGCTCGCCTAAGACGGGAGCGGCCACTTGAGGTGCGTTTAGTCCATCCTGAGTTGCAATTGCAGTTAGGTAATTATGAACCTAAGACGATGTACTGGATTAGAGCAAACGGCACGATGCCAGATGATCAACGTCTGCATCAGGGGATGTTAGCTTATGTGTCGGACTTTTATTTGATGAGTACCGCCTTGCTACCACATGCTCGCAGACACTTTGACCCCGATATGCAAATGGCAAGCTTAGATCATGCACAGTGGTTTCATCGTCAGATTGATATGAATGAGTGGTTACTTTATGTCGCAGAGTCTACAGCAGCTCAAGGTGCGCGGGGTCTAGTGCACGGCATGTTTTTTAATCAAGCTGGTGAGTTGGTGTCAAGCGCTGCCCAGGAGGGCTTGATGCGACAGCGAGTTATAGTGTAGTGCTTCATTTAATTGTCATCTAATTTTGCTAGACTCATTCAGCTAATTCAATTAATCTATTTAAATTACGTTTAAAACGATGATATAAATTCGGATTTAGGCGTAATATAGTCTTTTAGTATTTATTTTTTAGAGTTCCGCTTGGAGGTTCAGCTTAAGCACATATGATCGGTGTCCTGATTATTTTATTTTTAATTTTGGTAAATGGCGTCTTTGCTATGTCCGAAATTGCCCTAGTGTCTGCGAAGCGCATGCGCTTACAACAGCAAGCAGAGCAGGGTGATGCATCCGCTGCCGCTGCTATTCTTTTAGTAGATAATCCCAGTCGTTCCTTATCCACGATTCAGATTGGTATCACTCTGATTGGTATCTTTATGGGTGCCTTTGGTGAGGCCTCTATTGTGTCGCGTCTAGCACCTGTATTTGAGGACTTTGGTCTTAGTGTACAGACTGCAAAGATTGCCGCTATGTTTTTAGTAGTGGTTGGCATTACCTTCTTTTCATTAATTTTTGGTGAACTAGTGCCTAAGCGTATCGCCATGAATCATGCCGAGGGTATTGCGACTTTTGTGGCGCGTCCGATGACGATTTTATCCAAAGTGGTAGCGCCCTTTGTGTGGATTTTATCTGTAGTGACAGACCTGGTGCTAAAGTTAATGCGCGTGGACTCCAAAGGTGATGAGCTAACTGAAGAGGATATTAGTGGGATCTTAAAGGAGGGGGCGACAGCCGGCCTTTTTGAGAAAACTGAGCACGATATTGTGACTCGAGCATTAAGTCTTGATGATCAAAGTGCATTGACTGTCATGACGCCACGCAATGACGTCCATTATATTGATTTAGAGTATCCACTCAACGAGACCTTGTTGTACATCGCTGATAGCAGTTATTCTCGTTTTCCGGTGTGTGAAGGTGGGTTGGATAATATCCTTGGTGTGATTGATGCGGGTACGCTTTTTGAGCAACAAATTCGTGGTAACCCCATTGATATCCGTTCTCTTGTTAAGCCGGCACGTTTTGTCCCAGAAACTAACTCTGCTATGGACATCTTAGAGTCGTTCCAAGAGTATCGTACTGAGATGATGATTGTCATTAATGAGTATGGTGAGGTCGAGGGACTAGTTACTCTGAGAGACGTTCTTAAGGTGCTTGTAGGCTACAAGATACCTGTGCATGAGGATGATGAGTCCGAAATTGTACAGCGTAAAGACGGTTCTTGGCTGATTGACGGTAGTGTGACCTTAGACCGTTTTAATGAGCATTTTGAAGTTGATTTTGATTTCCCAGACCATGAAGATAACTATCACACAGTAGCCGGTTTTATTCTAAATCAGCTAGGTAGATTGCCTAAAGAGGCCGAAAGTCTAGAGTGGCAAGGCTTTTATTTTGAAGTGATGGATATGGACAAGTATCGCATTGATCGCTTATTGGTCAAAGCACCC
>JAAYRZ010000135.1 GCA_012518515.1 Alcaligenaceae bacterium | reverse complement strand
GTAAGCGTGTTTTGTCGCTTGACCTTGCGGGTTTATTAGCTGGCGCCAAATATCGTGGTGAGTTTGAAGAGCGACTCAAGGCTGTCCTAAAGGAATTATCACAAGATGATGGTCAAAATATAGTTTTTATTGATGAATTGCATACCATGGTCGGTGCCGGCAAGGCTGAGGGTGCCATGGACGCTGGCAATATGCTAAAGCCTGCCTTAGCCCGTGGTGAGCTGCATTGTGTAGGTGCAACGACCTTAGATGAGTACCGCCAATATATCGAAAAGGACGCTGCACTGGAGCGCCGCTTCCAAAAAGTCTTGGTGGGTGAGCCTGATGTGGAATCAACGATTGCTATTTTACGTGGACTCAAGGAGCGCTATGAGGTGCATCACGGGGTGTTGATTACTGACCCTGCTATCGTTGCTGCGGCTGAGTTATCTCATCGCTATATAACTGATCGCTTCTTGCCAGATAAGGCCATTGATTTGATTGATGAGGCGGCTGCTCGTATCCGCATGGAAATCGACTCCAAACCTGAGGTGATGGATAAACTTGATCGTCGTATTATTCAATTGAAAATTGAGCGCGAAGCGGTTCGCAAAGAAGAAGACGATGCCTCGAAGCGTCACCTTAAAAACATCGAAGATGAATTAGAGCAGTTGCAGCGCGAATACAACGATTACGAAGAAGTTTGGAAAAGTGAAAAAGCAGCTGTTCAAGGAGCTCAATCGATTAAAGAAGAAATTGAGAAAGCTCGCGCAGAGATGGCTGAATGTCAGCGTAATGGTGAGTTTGAGAAATTGGCTGAGATTCAATACAGCCTAATTCCTGATCTTGAGCGCCGTTTGCACGAAGCTGAGCGCGTGGCGACTGAAGAAAAACCGCGTTTACTGAGAACTGAGGTGGGCTCAGAGGAAATTGCTGAGGTGGTGGCACGTGCTACCGGTATTCCAGTCTCAAAGATGATGCAGGGCGAACGTAGTAAATTACTCACCATGGAGGATAATTTACACGAACGTGTAGTTGGACAGGATGAGGCGGTTAGCTTGATTTCTAACGCGATTCGTCGTTCTCGTTCAGGTCTTTCGGATCCTAATCGTCCTTATGGTTCATTCCTATTCTTAGGGCCTACTGGTGTGGGTAAAACGGAGTTAACTAAGGCACTAGCAAACTTCTTATTTGATTCGGATGATCATATGATTCGAATTGATATGAGTGAGTTCATGGAAAAGCATTCTGTGGCTAGATTGATTGGTGCGCCTCCGGGCTATGTAGGTTACGAGGAGGGTGGTTATCTGACGGAAGCGGTGCGTCGTAAGCCCTATAGCGTCATTTTGCTAGATGAGGTTGAAAAAGCACACCCAGATGTTTTCAATGTGCTCTTACAGGTGCTTGATGATGGTCGTTTAACCGATGGCCAAGGTCGTACGGTTAGTTTCAGAAATACCGTGATTATCATGACTTCAAACTTAGGATCTGAACATATTCAGCAAATGCAGGATGAACCTTATGAATCGGTTAAGGCTGTAGTCTGGGAAGAGGTTAAGCAGTCATTCAGACCTGAGTTTCTAAACCGTATTGATGAGGTGGTCGTATTCCATTCGTTAGATCAGAAAAATATCAAAGCGATCGCTAAGATTCAGATGGGTCGTCTGATCGAGCGTGTTCAGGCGATGGAAATGGATTTACAGGTGAGCGATGCAGCCTTGGCTGTACTAGCACAAGCAGGTTTCGATCCGATTTTTGGTGCAAGACCTCTAAAACGCGCAATTCAACAACAGCTTGAAAACCCACTTTCTAAGCTTATTCTTGAAGGTAGGTTTGGTGAAAAAGATGTGATTATGGTTGATGCTAATGAAAATGAGCTAGTGTTTAGCAAGGCTTAAGGCCTATTTTTGATTAAAAACAAACACTTTTATCAGGAAAACCCTTAATTTTAGCGATTAAGGGTTTTTTTATGTTTAAAAAAGATTTAGATAATGTACACTGTGAGTGATTTCTGAATTACTTCGACATCGATAGTTAACCAATGCCAATTCTTTTGCCTTATTGTCATATTATCGTAATTTAAGTAAATTAGAATTCATTTTGGTTATTTAGTTTTACGAGAGTTTTTACATGTCAAGAGAAAACGGCGTTGTTAAGTGGTTTAACAATCAAAAGGGATTTGGCTTTATCAAGCCTTCTTCAGGTGGTCAGGATTTATTTGTGCATCACACTGATATCGAATCAGATGGCTACCGCTCATTAGAAGAGAATCAAGAAGTTACTTTTGTAGTTGCTGATGGCCCTAAAGGTCCTCAAGCTAAGGAAGTTACTCCTGTAGCCAACTAGTTTTAAAAGTAAGTCGTTAGTGACTTTAGTTAATAACTTAGGTTGTTGGCTATGCCACTAACTATTTGCTAATAAACTTATTTAAACACCTAGTTTGAAGAAATTCGGACTAGGTGTTTTATTTTGCTAAATAATTAATTAGCTTGCCTTGATTTAGTAGACATCAATAATGATAATTGTTATCATTCCCTTTTAAGATTGATGTCAGTATAAAGTTGTAGACACACAACTTAGGTTAAATTAAAAGTGCAGCGAGAATCAAACTATATCCATCCTGAATCAACTTGGTCAGTCCGTATCCTGAGTGCCGTTTGTGTAGGCGCTTTGTTTGGTGCGTCGATTGCGGTGATTAATTATAGTCATGCTCAAAATACTATCGAGTTGCCCGATCCGGGCCTAGATGTAGTTGAGGTGGCTTTTTTCGAAGAAGCGCCCATGCCTTTGGGTGAGCAATTAGATGACCCTGGCGTTATTGAGGAAGAAGTTTCAGAAGAGGAACCCGAGGAGCCTGAACCTGAGCCCGAACCAGAGCCTGAACCAGAACCAGAGCCTGAACCAGAGCCCGAACCAGAGCCTGAACCTGAACCAGAGCCTGAACCTGAGCCTGAACCTGAACCTGAGCCGGCACCAAAACCAAAACCAAAACCTGAGCCAAAGCCAAAGCCGAAACCCCAGCCGAAGCCAAAACCTCAACCGAAACCTATAGCTACACCTCAACCTCAGCAATTGCGTTCCTTAAGTAACAAGCCTTTTGGAACACCAACAGGACAAGCAAATGCTGCACCAGCAGCTCAAAGCTCAGGTGAAACGGTTAATGTTTCTGCTCTTAATTTCCGCCGACGCCCAAATCTTACGGTTGATAGAAGCCATGGCTTCCGAGCCGGTGAGACTATTTCTATCCGTGTGAGAGTTAACGTGGATGAGAGAGGAAAACTGAGCGATGTCAGTATTTTATCTGGCGGTAATCCAAGATTAAATCGTGATTTGCTTCGTCAATTACGTCAACAGTTAGCATTCTCTCCTCATAAGGTTAATGGTGTTGCTCGCAAAGCGCGAGGGGATTTCACTATTAATATCCAGGTGAGATAAAAGTTTAATTTGTATTTTATTTATTATTTTGTAAGTGCTTATCATGAACCTACTAAAAACTATCCTTAATCAAATATCCGAGCCGGCAGCTGAAGCAACGACCGCAGCGCCAACTCAGACAGCAGAGCAAGTAACTGCTCCAGCTGCTGAGCAGGCAGCAAGTGGTGCTGAAGTGGCTACTCAAGCTGTTGAGCAGATAGCTGCAGAGAGCAGTGAACAGGTGGCAGCCGGTGCTGATGCAGCAGTTCAGGGCGTAGAGCAAGTTGCTAGCCAAGCTGCGGCGCAAGCAGACTCTGTGGCTAGCGCTGTGTCACAAGCTGCTAACGAAGCAACAGTACAAGTTGCTGAGCAAGTCGCTAATCAACAAGGCATGCTACAGTTTATTGAGCAAAGTGATATGGTTGGTAAATCACTTTTTGCTATTTTATGCATTATGTCTCTGGTTACTTGGTACCTAATTTTTGTTAAAAGCATTTCCAACAAAATTCAGAGCATGCGCAGTAAGCGTTTTTTAAAACGTTTCTGGAATGCTAAGTCACTGGATGAAGTGGCCGCAGAGTTAAGTACCAAGGGGTATAACAATCCATTTGCCCGTTTGGCACATCACGCGATCAAAGCCAGTAACTATCACCACGAGTATGGTTCTTCACGTCTTTCTGATGTGGGTAGTGGGGCAGACTTTACGATTAGAAATATGCGCCGTGTGATTGATGAAGAAACTGCGCATATGGAAAATGGTTTGACTGTGATGTCATCCATCGGTGCAACTTCCCCATTTATCGGTTTATTTGGTACTGTGTGGGGTGTTTATCATGCACTTATTAATATCGGAATGTCAGATGGCGTTAATATTAATGAAGTAGCAGGGCC
>JAAYRZ010000134.1 GCA_012518515.1 Alcaligenaceae bacterium | reverse complement strand
CCTTCAGCGGTCCAAACCAGCTCTCTGTTGAAGAAGAAAATGCGCGCGAATTGGAACTAGAACTAGGTGACATCCTCAGTTTCGAATTACCTGACGGTACGATTAATGCCCAAGTAGTCAGTTTTAGAGAGGTGCAGTGGGAAAGCTTTAGCCCTAATTTCTTTTTTGTCTTCTCACCGGGCACCATGGCCCAAGATAACGCCTCATACCTAGGCAGTTTCTATGTACCCCCGGAACAAAAAACCCAACTCAGTGAACTCATCCGCAAATACCCGACCACCGTATTTATTGACGTCGACGCGGTGTTGACCCAAGTCATGGAAATAGTACAAATGATTACACAAGTGATCAGTTATCTTGCCATCTTGGTTATGATAGCCGGTCTGTTGGTCTTATTAGCCAGTCTCAACTTATTGATGGATGAGCGTCGCACAGAGGTAGCCTTATTAAGAGTCATTGGTTTATCACAAAAGCGAATCCAACACTATCTAACACTGGAAATGGCGCTTATCGGCGCTGCTGCCGGACTCGTCGCTACCTTGTTTGCAGAATTCATCGCCGCCATCGCTGCTCATTATTTGAATCTAAGCTGGCAATGGCACGGCCTCTATTGGTGGCTATTAACGCTGAGTATGGCGTTACTTTGTGGATTAATTGGCCGTTATAGATTACGTCGCTTATGGTTACAGGCACCACTGCAAAGTTTACGTACAATGGATTAAACACTAGGGGAAACCCTAGTCCTGATACAATAAAACTAAGTACCGCAACGAGTTGAGTAGCCTTTTTAACAAGCTTCAGTTTCACTCACAAAAGTGCGATTATTATCTTTATACAATAACAAAACACCTTAAATTTAAACAATTTACTATGTTAAAAGTTACTACCCTTAATATAAACGGCATCCGCGCTGCAGCTAGAAAAGGCTTTTTTGAATGGATGCAAAGCCATGATGCTGATATTCTTTGTCTACAAGAAACCCGAATTAGCGAAGCAGACATAAAAGACAATATACGCCTGCAAGAAGGCTATCAAAGTATTTTTAACCCCGCAGAAAAGAAAGGCTACAGTGGCGTAGCTTTCTATTATAAAGGGGAACCTGAAATTTCCACCGGTATGGGTTGTGATGAGTTTGACCCTGAAGGCCGTATTATTAATGCTTCATGGGATGATTTAACGATCATTAGCGCCTATTTACCCTCTGGTTCTAGTAGCGAAGAGCGTCAAGCAGCAAAATTCCGTTTTCTCGATAAGTTTGGTCCATGGATTGATGAGATGATGCAGCATCATCGAGAAACAGGTCACGAGTATATTATTTGTGGTGACTGGAACATGGCTCATAAAGAAATCGATATTAAAAACTGGCGTGGCAATTTGAAAAACTCTGGTTTTACACCAGAAGAACGCGCTTGGATGACGCATTTATTTGAAGAACGCGGTTTTGTTGATGTATTCCGTCAACTCAACCAAGAAGCGGATCAATACACATGGTGGAGCAATCGCGGTCGCGCTTGGGATAATAATGTTGGTTGGCGCATTGACTACCAAATCGCTACCCCAGGCATCGCCGCAAAAGCTGTTAGTACTGACATTTACAAAGATGAACGCTTTTCTGACCACGCCCCACTGACCGTAATCTATGATGTAGATAAGGAAAAGTACCTAAGATAAACACTAACTAGCAATAACTTGATCTAGATCATACAATAGCGAATTAGTCATTAAACCATGCAAATCAAGGTGACTAATTTAATGAGTCTCTGGTGATTCAAGCAATCGCTAAACACTCATTAATAAGACGCGCCTACCCGGCTCGGTTAATACAAAAATAGATATAAATAAGTATGCCTGAATTTGAATTCGTCAGAAAAATCGGCTTCGGCAGCCTAGATGGACAATGGTTTGAACCTATTCTAAAAAATGGCTCTCCTGTCGGTTTATTTAATTTTCAACAGCTAGAATATGCAGCCTATTTACCCAAAAATCGGCCGCATAAAAAGATGCCATTGCTCGTCATGATTCATGGCTGTGGCCAAAGTGCTAGTAGCTTTGCTGCTGGTACCCGTATGAATGAGTATGCTGAGCAATATGGTTTTGCTGTTTTATACCCACACCAGAACCATTTTCGTAACATGAATAACTGTTGGCATTGGTTTAATGCAGAAGACAGGCAAGGACTGGAAGAAAAGCAATCAATCATCGAAATGACCACTTCATTAGTAGAGGCCTGTGATGATCTAGACCCTGATCGTATTTATCTAGCGGGGATTTCCTCCGGTGCAGCATTAGCTGGTCAAATCATTCTCGAGTACAGCCATGTATTTGCCGGACTCGTCCTGCACTCCTGTCCGATGTTCCCTGAAACGCGCAACGCGGCTGGGTCAATCCGCGTGATGAAAGACGGTTTCAGAGGAGTTATTCGTGACATTCCTGTGCCTATTAGTTACGTAGAAAGCCCTTTGCCTGTTATGATTATTCATGGCGATAAGGACGACTATGTTAATCCTATTAATGCCGAACAATTACATAAGTGGTTTTCAAGTCTTAATAGAAAAGCAGCACGAATACTTGGTGAGCGTGCTCAACCGGTCAGAATTAAGATAATCGCGGACCTTTGGCATGGTTGGTCTAATGGTGATCCTGACCATCGTTATCATGAAGAGTCCGAGTTTGATGCATCCAAAGAAATCATGAAATTTTTTGGTCTTAATAAAATTTAAATGAATATTAAAAATCTTCCCAAGCTTCATCCTGCTGAGATTGAGCATACACAGCAATTAGCAAAAATCATAGGACAAGAAATCGAGTCTACAGGCCCTATTTCATTTGAACGTTATATGACGCTAGCACTTTATCATCCAGAGTTTGGTTATTACACCAGTGGACGATTAAAACTCGCTAGTCACAAGAGCAGTCAAAACTCAATTCAAGCCTCAACTGAAGATCATCTCAACAAAGGTGAAACCATCCCAAGCGAGGGTGATGAACCTGCTATCGGCTTAGTCCGTAGCGACCGTGTAGCTGAAGCAGATAAACGCTCTGCTGAGGCTGTGAGTGGTGATTTCATCACGGCTCCTGAACTTAGCCCCTGGTTTGGGCGGACCTTGGCGCTTGCTGTTTCAGATGTGTTGGCACATTGTGAAGAAAAAAATATCCTCGAATTTGGTGCTGGTAGCGGTATTTTGGCTAAGCAAATACTCGACAGCATCGAAGATAAAAGCGTCAAGTACTTTATTCTTGAACTGTCTAATGACCTCAAAAACTTACAACAACAAACCTTAGCCGAATACAAAGATCGTGTTATCTGGCTAGATACCTTACCAGAGTCTTTTATCGGCTGTGTGCTTGCGAATGAGCTGCTTGACGCAATGCCAGTGCGCCTCTTTACTTATGACGAAGAGGAAAACCTCAAAGAGCGTTATGTTGATATTCGAGACTCCTCTAGCATGGATAGTGATAATAACACTGATGAAAAAAGCAATCCGACTGCCAATATTTTTACTTGGTCTGACCAAGACCTCGAAGCAGACGATCTTCCTGACGACATTCATCGTCTAGTCAAGATCTCAGGCTATACAAGTGAGTTTAATCAACAGGCTAAAGCTTGGGTTAGTAGTATGGGAAACTGGCTTCAACAAGGCGCAGCATTTATTCTAGACTATGGCTTTCCGGCAGCTGAGTATTATCACCCACAACGCGCTCAAGGCACTCTGATGTGTCACTTTCGACACCATGCGCACAGTGAAGTCTTAGCATTACCTGGCATTCAGGACATTACAGCCCATGTGGACTTCTCCGCAGTAGCTGAAAAAGCGGTTGGAGCAGGTTTGGAGGTCATAGGTTATACATCTCAGGCTAACTTTTTAATTAATTGTGGTATGTTAGACCTACTATCTACCTTAGATCCCGAGGATATCGAAAACTACGCCTTACATATAGGCCCAGTTCAAAAGCTCCTTTCTGAAGCAGAGATGGGGGAATTATTTAAGGTCATTATGCTTGCTAAAAATGTAGATGAGCTATGCCCCATAGGCTTCACACAAGCAGATAGACGATTCCAATTATAGAAATCGAGCACTTCCCGGAGAGAAGCT
>JAAYRZ010000133.1 GCA_012518515.1 Alcaligenaceae bacterium | reverse complement strand
TTTAGCCACTGGATCAATAACCCCGACCCTGAGGCGTTATTAAACGCCACTATTTACTTTGACTTCAAAGGGATTGCTGGCAATGTATCACTTGCTGAGCAACTCAGGGACTGGCTGAGCAACTTTGTGTCTAGCGAGGGCTTATTCCTACGCTTTATGACTCAAAATGCCCTACGTAATCGCCCACCACTAGGTTTATTTAAGGAATTCGCTACACGCGATGATGATACGATTAATTTAAAATTCAACGGCTCAGCCATTATTGTCGATATTGCCCGTATTTTGGCCTTAAAGCATGGTTCTCACGCTACCAATACAGTGGAACGCCTAAGTGATGTGATGACTAAGGGAGACTTACAGGCCAAACAAATTCAAGGTTGCATTGAAAGCTTTGCTTTTATTCAGTTAATCCGCATGAAGCACCACTTTGAATTAGAGGACAAAGGCTTACCGCTCAGTAATAACATCAATCCACAGCAACTGGATGATTTAAGCAAACGTGTACTGAGAGAAAGTTTTCGTCTGATGCGCAATATTCAACATAGCCTTGCGCACAAATATCGGCTCTAGGATGATGTGATGTCATTACTGCATTCTATTTTTTCTAGAAAAAAAGCATCCGCTCCGATGATTAGTCAAGATATTCAACGTAGACTAAGCGCTTGGCAAGCCTTGCCTACTATCAACCTAAGAAAGACCTTTATGGAAAGCGACTTTGTGGTACTTGATCTAGAGACCAGTGGTTTTTCCTTTAAAAATGATCAACTAATCGCCATTGGTGCCTGTCGCATAGAAAATGGTTTAATCCCTCTGGCTAAGTCCTTTCAAATTATCCTGAAACAAGATGAGAGTAGCAGCAAAGAAAATATCCTTATTCACCATATTGGTGACAGTGACCAACGCTCTGGCATTGAGCCTGCTGAGGCCTTAATGCAGTTTTTAGAATTTATGGCTAAAGCTCCTCTCATTGCCTATCATGTAGGTTTTGACCAACCCATGTTGGATAAAGCGCTAAGGCAGCATCTAGGCATTGAACTAAAGCAGCACACCTGGTTTGATGTGGCTTTCCTTGCTCCCCTCTTTTTGCCTGAAATAAGTACCAAACGTCAGAGTCTGGACTTCTGGGCCTCACATTTTCAAATCAAAAACCCTGCTCGACATCATGCTGTCTTTGACGCTATTGCAACGGCTGAGCTAATGCAAATTGTCATGAAGCAAGCACTAAAAGGCAGCAGCTCGCTTTCTATCGGTCAAAGCATGGAGCTGCAAACGCTCTATAAAATGGAGCAACGCGCTCGAAAAACTCATCGCCAACTACATGGTACCCAGTAGAATATAGGGTCGCAAGTCAAACGCCACGACCTAATCACACTCCAACACAGTTTAAGATTGTGCTTTTTTATAAGAAATTGTACTCAAACTGCCCAATGCATCCACTCCACGAATATCTTTTGCCTGTAGGCCGTAATAATATCTATTTTGCTTTGGAAAGTCTTTTTCAATTTCACTAATAATCCCTGCTTGACGCTCATAACGACTTTTCCAAAAACTATTACCTTCTTCAGGCTCAGGCAACACCTGATTAATAATCAAATGATGGCACGGCATCTTAAAATGTGACAATTGATATACTGCACGACGGGTTTCGGCGAGTGGTAACATTTCTGGAATCATCACCAATACGATACTGCAACGTGACTGATCATCAAGAATGTGTCCGGCATCGTGGAATAATTCTTGCCGCTTTTTCAGTACATCTAGGGCTTTGGCCCATCGACTATTTTTGTCTTCACTCATCAACTCAGGTTGCTTATCTCCTTTTTTATCCCAAAAAGGCTTAGCCGCCTCACGCATCTTTTGCTGTCGACCCTGTTGGCTCATCAAGCCTTCGGTCCAAGCATTCATCAATTTCGGCAACTCAAGTAGACGCAAAGTATGGCCCGTAGGAGCCGTATCAAAAACCACATGCTCAAAGCCTAGCTTAGGATAATCAACAATATAACGGCACATGGCTTCTAATACTGCTGCCTCCTCCGCACCTGGCGAAGCTTTTGACGCCTCAAGGTGTTCTTTCAGCTTAGAAATCATTTCGGGCATCGCATAACCCTTAATCGTATCCATGACCTGAGAAAAATGCTCATCGACAATTTTGTGAGGACTCATTTCCACCGCTGACAGGTTGTCATTAATCTTGGTTATTTCTCCACTTAATTGATATTGCAAAACATCACCAAGACTATGAGCAGGGTCAGTTGAAACAATTAACACTTTTTTACCACTAGCGGCTAAACGTGTGGCTAAAGAAGCTGCATGGGTTGTCTTCCCAACGCCCCCTTTACCACCTACAAATATCACTGACTTATTGGACACATCAGTTAATAACTCATCCATAATTTCTCCCTCGACACTAACAACAACCAAAACGATCTAAAGGTGAATGCTCCATCCCCATACGTAAATGCCACTCATGGAATTCCTCCATCAAAATAGGCTGCAGCTCTAAAGTGTAATAGCTCATGCTATTAGGTATCCCTAAACTTTCAGCAAAGACGATCAACATAAATAAATCTTGCTCATCTCGATAGGCACGACTTAATGTGCGACGATATGGTGCGTGATAAAACTCATCCAACCCCTCTAAAAAGGCCTGGATTTTATTTCGAATAGGCATAAAACCACCCCCTATTGACAACATAAGCCTTGATGCTCGATTGAGCACAAGGCTTATATTTATTTAAAACAAAGAACTAATTAGCTGCTGGCTTTTTTAGGCCAGAAACGTTTTAGTGTTGAAACACTCTCTAAAATCACGAGAATAGAGCACGCTAAGATAATGATATCTAAAACAATTAATAACCAATTACCTTGAGCATAGAACTGCTTTAACTGTAGCAATAAGGCGATGACTGTCATAAAGAGTAAAAACACCATTGGAATTAATGTATACCAAACTCGACGCCCTGCTTTAAGCAACATCACACTAACAACCAAGAGCGTTAAACCAGCCATGATTTGGTTAGTTGTACCAAATAAAGGCCAAATAATCATACCACCGGAACCATCTAGACCGCCTGCACCAAAAGCTAATAAGGCGCAGCAAGCTACTGCAAAAATAGTCGCAGGTGGACCTTTTTTCAAGGTCTTGATATTGTACTGCTCACCCCATTCTTGGAATATATAGCGCTGTAAACGTACCCCTGTATCCATGGTTGTACCTGCAAATAAGGCAGCCATCACAGTGAGCATCGTTGCAGAAAGCTCAGGACTGATACCAACACCCTCGTGCATAATCGCAGCACCACCAGTAATAAAGGCAGCAGCACCACCTTGACCAAATGAGTGATAAACCGCTTGCCAATCGACTAAGGTCGCAAAACCAGCAGTTGCAGCTAAGATCGATGCTAAAGCAAGCATCCCTTCACCCATCGCTCCGAAGTAGCCAACAAAACGCACATCTGTTTCTTTATTAATTTGCTTAGAGGTAGTACCTGTTGCGACAATACCATGGAAGCCTGAAATCGCACCACACGCAATCGTCACAAACAGTAATGGCATTATCGACGGCGTATTAGCCGGCAAATCCGTATTGTAAGCAGGCGCTACTATCTCTGGCTGATAAATCAAGAAAGAAACATATAAAACTATTAAACCAATAAATAGTTGCAAGCCATTAATGTAGTCACGAGGCTGCAGTAACATCCATACTGGCAAGATTGAAGCAACGGCGGCATAGACGAATAAGAAAATAATCCACCAAGCATTGGCCGGTAACCCCATCATCTCAGAAGGCAAGACAACAGGTACCATTGGACCAATATAAATGAGAAGATAGAGAGCGACCACACCAATTAAAGACACTAAGGGCAGATTAAGCTTCCAGCGGTAAATCGCTTGACCGATAAAGAAGGCTACCACTAAAGCACCCCACACGGGAACAACAGCAGATGGCGTTTTGATCATCATGCCAGCAATTACGACTGCAAACACTGCATTAACCATCAAGAGTAATAAGAAAATCACGACTGAGAATAAGGCTCTTGCGCGCTTACTGATCACAATACCTGAAACGGCACCGATAGAAAGACCGCGGTTACGCACACTAGACCAAATGGCAGCCATATCATGTACACCAGCGAAGAAAATCGTCCCAAAGACGACCCATAAGAAGGCAGGGAACCATCCCCAAATCACAGCGACTGCTGGACCCACAATAGGCGCTGCTCCAGCGACTGAAGTGAAGTGATGCCCCCAAAGCACGAACTTATTGGTTGGCACAAAATCAACGCCGTCGTTAAACTCATGTGCAGGTGTTTTAAATTCAGGATCTAAAGCAAAAATTTTCTCGGATATAAAGCGCGAATAGATAAAATATCCCAGCGACATTAAACCCAATCCGATAATCAGGATGACGACAGAGTTCATATTCAAATACTCCTCGATAAAATGAATGTAGCTGAGCACTCACACATCAGAGATAGCACCTCATAGCGATGGCTAATTGATACAGTTTAAGCTCAGACTAAACGTCATTTTATAATGGTATCATTACTTTTTGAAGCATTTTGAAGCAAAAAAACGGGATAACAAGGGTAAATCCCAAGGCCTAAGACAGAAATTTAATCTGCCGTCGTAGAAGCAGGGCGAGGTTCAAGCACCACCTTTTTTTCATCAATACGCTTTATACGATCGCGGTACAACCAGAGCAAACACAACCCGGGAATAGCAATAAGGACAGTGAGTAAATAAAAGCTGTCCCAACCGAAACGCTCTACTAACGGTGGTGTTAAAGGACCGGCTAAAAAGACGCGACCGACACTGGCTAGCGCTGTTAGTAACGCAAATTGCGTCGCAGTATAACGGACATCGCAGAGCCCCATCACCAACGCCACAAAAGCCGCCGTCCCAAGACCTCCGCAGATATTTTCAATCCCAATGGCTGTCGCCATGATCGGCACATTACCTGGAAAAGAAGCCACAACATAATAACCAAAATTTGATATTGCCTGTAAGATCCCGAAAATCATCAAGGCTCGATAAGTACCCCATTGACTCATGAGTGAACCGCCAACCA
>JAAYRZ010000014.1 GCA_012518515.1 Alcaligenaceae bacterium | reverse complement strand
GTGTCACTCTTCTCCAGTACTGCGCGTATGGATAGAGCCAGTTCTGGCGTCACTACTTCATCAGCATCTAGCCATAAAATCCAGTCCGATTCAACGTATGACTGAGCTAGTTGCCTTTGTGGGCCAAATCCCGGCCATTCTTGATTGACATAAAACTTATCGGTGTAGCGTCGAGCTATGGCCTCTGTTTCATCCGTGCTGCCGGAGTCAAGGATGATAATTTCATCTGCCAACTCTTTGATACTTTCTAAGCATCGCTCAAGGAAATTTGCCTCATTTTTAACAATCATGGCGACAGCAAGCGTAGGAAGTGAAGAGTTTCTATTGTTGGAGGTAGGTGTTTTATTATTCATTTAAATAATTTCTATGTCTTTACCACGGAAAAAGCGCACGAGATTAATCAGGGCGGAGATAGCAATAGCGATAATGCCTAAAGTTATTGCATAGTATACTCCGTGACTTGTTGATAAATGAAAGCAAATAGCGACGCAAGCAGCACCGACACTTTGACCAAAGACACGAGCGCTAGACTGTGTGGCTCCAGTGGCACCGCTACGGTGTAGTGGGGTGGAGAGTAAAATTGTCTTGTTATTAGGGGTTTGAATAAAGCCAAAACCTAGGCCGCTAAAAAACATACAAAGTGCATAAAATCCTAACCAGCTATCTTTGGGTAGAAGTAACAATATTAACAATGCACTGAAGATAACGCATGAACCGATAGCAGCAAGCACAGAGGCCGGATACTTGCCAGAGAGCAGTGCGGCAGGTCTAGCCATCAAAGTGGAGCCTATGGGCCAGGCCATAAATAGCATCCCAACCGTTTGGGTGCTTAGTCCAATGTGGTTTTCGTATAGAAAAGGTAAGCTTAGCATTGCGCAGCCAGCGGCACCAAAGCATAAAGCAGAGACGATGACTGCATACTTAAAGGTTGGAATGCGAAAGAGGTCAACTGGAAAAAGAGGTGCTTCTTGGCTAGAGGAATGCTGCCATAAAATAGTGCCGGCAACAGCGGCAATAGCTAATAAGGCAAGACCCAAGGGGGTATTACTGACTACAAGATCACAACCAGTAATAAAGGTGCCTAAAGTGATGATATTTAAAATGGCACTTTTATAGTCGTAGGGACTAGTAATCGGTGGCACTTGAGGCAAAAAACGTGAAAAAATAAGTGAGATAAGACAAAGTGGGATAGCGAATACAAAAATCCATTGCCATGAAGCAATGGATAAAATAAAAGCTCCTAAGGCTGGACTTAAAACAGCTGTAGTGCCTACGATCATGGCATTAATGCTGATACCATTGGCTATTTCTTTGGGCGGATAAATATGCCTCATCATAGCACCAAAAATACTCATCATAACGGCACCACCAAGACCATTGATTACACGTCCGGTCAATAGCATGGGCAAATTAGTCGATAAGGCACAGACAATGCTGCCACACATGAAAATCGTAATGCCACTACGAAACATGGCCACAAAGCCGATTCTTTCACCTAACGCTGAAAGAGGAATAGTGGTGGCAATTAAGGTCACTAAGTACGCATTGACTACCCAAACTGTCAAATGCGGAGGGATGTTGAGTTCCTTGGAGATGGTAGGTAAAGCCAAGTTGGCAATGCTCGCATCCATAACACTGACTGCGATTGCCAGTAAGATGGCTGTAACAGCCCAGTAGCGCTGAGGCTTGGGGATACCGGCACTACCCATGGCTCGATGCCGCCTCGGTGTATTCCGTTGCGGCTGATGAGCACTACTAGGCTTTACTTCTTGTTGTTGCATGTATTAGTGTTTTTTCTTAATAGGGCGTTTCCAATTAGCAAAAGTAGTCTGCTCACTTTTAGTAACGGTCAGTTGATTAGCCGGAGCATCTTGGCGTAAAGAAGTGCCTGCGCCGATGGTGGCGCCTTCACCCACGGTTACTGGAGCAATCAGCTGGGTGTCTGAACCAATAAAGACATCATCGCCGATCACCGTAGTAAACTTATTAGCTCCGTCATAATTGCAGGTAATGGTTCCTGCGCCGATATTAACTCTCTGGCCAATGACGGCATCGCCAAGATAGCTTAAGTGGCTGGCTTTGCTAAAGGCACCTAAACGGGTATTTTTAATTTCTACAAAGTTGCCAATTTGACTGCCTGTGCCTAGTTGTGCACCAGGACGTAGGCGGGCATATGGTCCAACCTTACATTGCTCAGCAATTTCAGCTTGATCCAAGTGGCTATAGGCTTCAATTTTACTGTTTTTGGCGATTTTCACATTTTTCAGTACGCAATAAGGGCCAATATGGACACCGTCTCCTAGTTCAACATCCCCTTCAAAAACACAACCCACATCAATAAAGACATCACGGCCACAATTTAGTGTGCCTCGAATATCGATACGGTTATCATCAGCTAAGGTAACACCCTGAACCAATAAACGACGAGCTTGCTCTTGTTGCCAAGCGCGCTCTAATTGAACTTGTTGTAAGCGACTATTGACCCCGAGGGTTTCCCAAGAAGCTTCAGGGTGTGTGGCACTAACGGTCACATCATCATTAACGGCTAAGCCAATGATATCGGTCAGATAATATTCGCCCTGAGCATTGTTGTTATCAATTTGAGCTAACCAGCGTTTAAGCTTAACGGTAGGTGCACAAAGGATGCCAGTATTAACTTCCTTAACCTCTAACTCCTCAGGAGTCGCGTCTTTGTGTTCAACAATTTTCTTAACGCTACCTTTAGAGTCACGGATAATACGTCCGTACCCTGTTGGGTCTTCAAGAATCTCAGTCAAAATAGCCACTCCATCTGCGGCAGCTTTAATTAGGCGCTCAAGACTTGAAGCTTGTACCAGTGGCACATCACCGTAGAGTATAAGTGTCTTGTCTTCTTCACTATCACCTATAAATAAAGGTTCAGCTTGTTGTACAGCGTGTCCAGTGCCATATTGGGGCTGTTGGAGAGCAAATGCTAAATCATTTTGCTCTTCAAAGGAGGCCTTCACTGTATCTGCGCCATGACCCACAACTACACCGATTTGTGCTGGGTTTAATTGTCTTGCACTGTCTATAACATGTGCCAGCATGGATTTGCCAGCTAAGGTGTGAAGGACCTTGGGTAAGTCGGATTGCATACGCTTACCCATACCTGCAGCTAAGATTACGATGGTTAATTTCATGATTCTTTTTTGGTAAAAGTTAATAAAAAGTTAAAGTTAATTGCTCGTTACTTTGTGTCAAATTACTCACTAATCGATTTTTTTACAGCCGTCTTTTTTGCGGTTGTTTTTTTAGCAGCTGATGTTTTTTTAGCTGTGGTTTTACTGCTTTTTTTGGAGGCGCTCTTTTTAGCCGCTTTTTTACTTGCTTTTTTGGCGGGAGTTTTTGGCGCTTCTGCTTGTTCCTTTGTTTCTGCTGTGTCATCTGGCGTCGCCGAAGCTACAGAGGCAACTATGTTTTTAAATTGGTCGCCGAGAAGATTAAACCAGTTTAGGGCTTGCTCTTGAACGAGCTCGCTTGCCTCAGTGAAGCTGGGTTGTTCTTGTGAAGCCTCATCAGCGGTGTCACTAGTCGCTTGATTTTCTGTCTCTGCTTCGCTACTAGCCTCCGTGCTTTTTTGGGGAGCGGGAGCAGAGGTCTCTGAAGGTTGGCTATGTTGTGCGGCGGCAGCTTGAGTAGCTTTCATTGGCTCACTCATCATCTCCATAAAACTACTGAAGTTTTGTAGATTAGATTTTTGAATTTCTAGACTGTGGATACTACTGCTTAGCATGGACAAGTTTAATTTAAGCCAGGATTCAACGGCCTTTAGTTCCTCAATGCGTTTATCGAGTTCATTTGGGTCCATAGCCATTGCCGTAGATTGTGGAGCCATAGTGGCAAAATTTTGCCAAGCTTGGCTCATCATCTTCATGCTATCAAGTATCAGGTTGGGATCACCGATATCTTCCGGCATGGTATTAAGAAAAGGAAAATTGAAGTTAAATGGATCTTTACTCATCTTAGTCTCCTTAGGCTTACTGACGTAAGCTATTAATATGTGGGTTGATTAAACTATCGAGGAGAACGATGGCTGCCTCGATGGTAATAACACCGTCTTCAATCATTTGAATGACCTGGGAAGGCTTGAAGGTCTCTATGCGTTCAACCTCACCATCCTGGTTTTCAACTTTTGTATCAGGAGGAATAATACAGTCACTGACTAAAATGTCCTCAAGCTGATAGCCTTCGGGTAGGCGACGACGCATTCTTAAGATAGAACGAATAGGGGTACGTTGCTTGAGATCACTTTGTGTTAATCCTGCTTCCTCTTCAGCTTCACGATGTAGGCCTTCTGTCGAGTTATCTTCGGCATTGAGTAGGCCGCCGACTAAGGTGTCCCACATATTAGGGTCAAATGCTTTGCTGCTCGCTCTGAGTTGTAAGTAGATATCCCCTTCGGGGGTCCAGCCATTCAAGTGTATGGCCTGAGTTAATAAACCGAGAGGTCGCATGGCTGCGCGTTCGATTTGACCTATAGCACTTCCTTCCGCATAGACATTAAGGAGCTCATCACGCCAAGCTCTAGTTAGACCTGCAGCTCTTAGAGAAAGTGCGATGTCAAGTAAAATTTCATTTAGTTCTATCCTGCTATGAGAGGCGTTAGCCAGATAGACTGCTAGCTCATCCTGTTTAAAATAGTCTTTATCTCGTAATGCCTTAATTGCTTCGGGGTGTATGAAACCAGCAATCTTATCGGCGATAAGTAGCGGTCTAGAGCCTATCACCGGAACCTCTTGAACTCGTTGACTTAATTGCTGATAGAGCGCCTGCATTTTCTCAAGCTTCAATGATTAAATCTTCCTCTGTATACTGGCTATATTAATAAATATCGTTGACTCTCAGTATATAACAACAGTTAGGACTTGAACTGTGTCTAGCTGTGACTAAAGCTAGATTGCTGTGTTGACTTAAGTGAGGTTAAAAGATTTTATGTGGAGTTTTTTTCATATTAGTCGAGTTGTCCTATTTAGTGTCGTGTTGTGCTTCGTTATGGTTGGGCCAAGTCAGGCACAACTAAGAAGTTTATTTAATTTATTCGCTTCTGAGTATCATGGTAGTGTCATTCGAGGCTCGAATTTTGGGCAAGCTCTGATAGCTGTGGATGAGAGTGGTCAGGAGTTTAGGTTTGAAGACTTTAAGGGCAAAATAAGTTTGGTTTTTTTTGGTTTTACACTTTGCCCAGATGTTTGCCCTACAACATTAGCACAGCTGAGTCGATTAAAAACTGAGTTAACTGAGGAGGAATCTGAGCAGGTGCAGGTGTATTTTATTACGGTTGATCCTGAGCGAGATACGCCGCTACGTTTGAAAGAGTATTTGAATTATTTTGATCCTAGCTTTAAGGGGTTGATTGCTAACACGGAACAGTTAGCTGTTATTGCCAAGTCCTTTAACATTTTTTATAACAAAGTTCCCCTTGAGATGAATCACTACACAATGGAGCATAGCTCCTATATTTTTGTTTTAGATAAGAAAGCGGATTCGGTTCTGCTCTTTAGGGATAGTATGTCCGTTGAGGAAATGCTTAATGATATTAGAAGGTTACTGGTTAAGTAAATAAAAAAACACTTCCGGTAAGGGGGGCCGGAAGTGTTTTGAAGCATTCGTCCTCAAGGGAAGGGAAAGAGGAGAAAACGGACGAATGATGAGTGTGGTACTGCATTTCCATCACTCATGTAGATTAGTCAGTAGAACACAGCATTTGTTCCAATTAATCGCTTTTAAAATTGTATCTTTTCGTAAGCGGTTAGTAATTGCTTATGGTAGGGCATCTTCACCAAGAAAGGTACGCATTTTCTTCATGGCAGCTGCTTCGATTTGACGAATACGTTCGGCAGACACGCCAAATTCCTCAGCGAGTTGATGCAAAGTCAGGCCGCCGTCATCCTGTAGCCAACGCGACTCAACAATACGACGTGAACGAGGGTCTAAAGACTCTAATGCAGCAACTAAACCATGTGTTTGTAATTCCTCGTGGTCACGTCGTGCCAACACCTCGTAAGGGCTGTTTTCTCCCTCATCTGATAAGTAGTCGATGGGAGTAAACTCGTCATCAGCAGAGTGAGAGCTTGGGCCGGGGTCAAGGGACATATCACGACCAGTTAAGCGAATTTCCATCTCGACCACTTCATTTGGCTTAACGTTAAGCTTATCTGCAATGCCTTGGATTTGTTCAGGATCTAAGCTTGAGCTGTCAGGGCGCATGCTACGTAGGTTAAAAAACAACTTGCGTTGAGCTTTGGTCGTAGCGATGCGGACCATACGCCAATTACGAATAACATACTCGTGGATCTCGGCTTTAATCCAGTGCACAGCAAAAGATACAAGACGTACGCCACGGTTAACGTCAAAACGCTTAACTGCTTTCATCAGGCCGATATTGCCCTCTTGAATCAGATCAGCATGGGCTAGGCCGTAGCCTAAATACTGGCGTGCGATAGAAACGACGAGGCGTAAATGCGACAGAACTAATGACTGTGCAGCCTGTAAATCACCGTGATACTGCAAACGCTCTGCATAATCTTTTTCTTCTTCGGGCGTAAGCATAGGAATCTGGTTAACACTACTAATATATGACTCGATACTGCCTATAGCACCCGAGCCAAGGGTGGCTAATGCGCGGTTATTTAAAGCTAATGCTTGACTTGTCATAGTAAATATTTGTCCTTAAAGATAATTTCACAGATAGAACGCGGTCTTCAATGGAATTGTCATTGTATTTTAGCACTCTATCAGTATGAGTGCTAATTTGGACTGTAAATAAGCCCATAAGTTCCCGAGGATTTTGACTAATTAATCAAGGGAGTAGATGTATTTTTCGTCGCTTACCCTTGATAGTTTCGCTTTGCCATCGTTGTGCTAATTGTGGTGCTATTTGGCGGTCAACTGCGACAAAGCTAACAAAATCATGAATAGTGATTTTACCAACTTGCTCAATTGTTAGTCCCATGTTTTTTGTCAATGAGCCTAGGATATCACCGGCTCTTAATTTGTCTTTCTTGCCCCCACGTAGTGTAATGGTTTGCATGGGTGGTTTTAGAGAGGAACGACCTTGAAGTTTTGCAGGGGGCGACAGGGTTTCAAATTCTAAATCCATTACTTCTTCGATTCTTTTTTTGCGGAAAAGTTCGTTTTTTGAGATCAAAGTAATGGCATGTCCCTCTGCACCTTGACGTCCGGTGCGTCCTATGCGATGAATGTGTGTGTCTGCGTTAGGTGAAATTTGGGCATTAATGACTAGATCTAATTCTTTAATATCTAGGCCCCGAGCGGCGACATCGGTTGCCACGAGGACATTACAGCTATGGTTTGCAAACTGAATAATGACATCCTCTCTTTCTCTTTGCTCCATTTGTCCGTGAAGTACATGGCTGATAATACCAGCTCGACTGAGGGTTCGATGTAGAATCTCACAGTCGTCTCTAGTGTTGCAGAAAATAAGGGTAGAAATAGGAAGGTACTTATTTAAGAGGCTAATGATGGCTTGCGGTCGTTCTGCTTCGTCGACTAAATAAAAAGATTGCTTAATCTCGGGTTTTTGCTGCTCGACTGCCTTAACCATTTGGGGATTCAGTAAAAAACCTTCAGTGCGTTCGAGTAGCTCGGGAGTGTAAGTGGCTGAGAACATGAGTGTTTGACGTTTTAATGGGCAGGCATTAGCAATGGCACTGAGACTGTCGTAAAAGCCCATATCCATCATTTTATCTGCCTCGTCTAGGACGAGAGTTTTGACAGAGTCTAAGAAAAGAGCACCACGATTAATAAGATCTTCAATGCGCCCAGGTGTGCCAACGATAATGTGAGTGCCATGAGCTAAGGAGTCAACCTGTCTAGCGATCGAGGTGCCGCCACATATTAAACTAACTTTAACAGATGGATAAGCACGTGCTACTTTGCGGATAGCATCTGCTACTTGTGATGCTAGTTCGCGTGTCGGACATAGCACGAGCGCTTGAACTTCAAACTGATCCAACTCTAGTTTTTGCATGATGGTGAGGGCAAAAACTAGAGTTTTGCCACTGCCAGTATGTGCTTGAACAATCAGGTCGTCTCCACTTAGTGCAGGTGGTAAAGCAAGCTCTTGTACCTGAGTCATTTGCTCATAGCCGAGTTGTTGTAGGTTATCTAGTTGCGCTTTATCTAAGTCAAGGCAGTTAAAGGCTTTTTTTGTGTGTTGGTCGTCGTTTATCATTGCCTAAGCAGTAAAAATTGTAAGTTATAGTTTATTGTAACTAAGGGACTGATTTAATGTTATATTTATTGCATAAAAAAATTTGATTTTTTACAATCAAGAGTCCTTATAACAAAATAGAAAGTTAATAACTACGTTTTTAATGTCAAATCCCAGCTCAGATAGCTCTTCCATAGACGCTACGCTAGCGCAGCCAAGTTTACAAGCCGATCAAGTGGACTT
Source organism: Alcaligenaceae bacterium (assembly GCA_012518515.1). GTDB lineage: Bacteria > Pseudomonadota > Gammaproteobacteria > Burkholderiales > Burkholderiaceae_B > Oligella. The sequence goes on along the minus strand of JAAYRZ010000014.1, from coordinate 447 downwards.
CTCAAACTCAGAAAAAGTAGTTGAGTTTGAAGATGTCAGTCTTGGCTATGGTTCTCGCATCGTCTTAAGTGGGGTGAATCTTTCAATTCATCAAGGGCAGTTAATTGCCTTAATTGGTGGTTCAGGATCAGGTAAGTCAACCATTTTACGTGGAGTGACTGGACAAATTCGGCCTAAAACTGGCGTCGTCAAGCTTTTTTCCCAAGTAAGTAATGTCATTAGTACTAAGGAGTTGAGCGAGCTACGCAAGAAGATGGGTGTGTTGTTCCAGCAAGGAGCTTTGTTTACTGATCTAAACACCTTTGAAAACGTAGCTTATCCATTGCGAGAATTGACGCAAATGGATGAAGCACAAATTGTGGATAGAGTGCTTGAGAAGCTATCAGCGGTTGGTTTAAAGGCTGCTGCACACTTAAATATATCGGAAGTTTCTGGTGGTATGGCTAG
>JAAYRZ010000132.1 GCA_012518515.1 Alcaligenaceae bacterium | reverse complement strand
CCCCCTGCCAGCATAATCGGACTGTCCTGCATGATAAGCCATTTTGTTGGCACTGACAAATTGTATTATCTGTCCATCACGTCTAATTAAAAAGTGTGCCGATACGCGTAGATCTTTAATCTCTTGAAAAAAAGGATGCTCGTCTGGATTGAGACGATTAGTAAATAGCTGTTCTATGTAGGGCCCCCCAAAATTATCGGGCGGCAAGCTGATGTGGTGAATCACTAATAAATTAGCTCTGACACCAGTAGGCCGTTCAGAGAAATTAGGTGAAATGACATGTTTAAGCAGTGGGGTGTTGTTTTTTTTAGTTACTCTAGCATGACGCAGAGGGGCTGCTTGTGCCGGGGGCTTTAAGTTTGTATAGCTTAAACCATTCTGCAACCTCAACCAACCGTGTCGATCAAATTTAAGTTGAGGTGTTTTTTTCTTGGTCTCATGAATATGCTTCATCTGGTTATCCTTAAAGCGAGACTGATTAAAGAAGCTTATACCTTGTCAGCGTTTTTGGCGTGTTCAAGGCTGCACCACGCCTTGTCTTGGTAGTGTACCGCTTCGTTTTCTGGAATATGAATGCCACAATGTGCGCACTGAACGATGCCGATCGCTTTGGTGTTGCGCACACGTTGTGCATCATCTTTTTGTTGCATGGCTTTACGTGCATTGCCTAAAGCGCGATTAATTAATAACAACGCAATAAAAGCAATGATAGCTAAAAGTAAAAATCTCATTTAAAACTCGTTATGCTTAGTGTTTAACGGCCGAGAATCATCTCGAACACGAATCTTGAGCCAGTGTATGCCAGCATTAATAAAAAGAAACCTAATAAGTTCCAACGTAATGCGATGCGTCCACGCCAACCCCAGAGCATACGGCCTGCCAATAAAAAGGCAAAAACTAGCCAAGCAAGTAAGGTGAACAGGGTTTTGTGATCATAGGGTAAAAACTGATCATAAAAACGCATGGATACCCAACTACCGGTGACTACTGAAAGTGTTAATAAGGCAAAGCCTATCCAGATTAGCCTAAATAATAGGCGCTCTTGTAAAAGTAGGGGAGGTTGTGCGTCCACTAAGCGATGTAAAAACTTTTGTTTGCTATCAAAGTCATCAGGGCGGTGTAAGTAACGGTCTAAGGCCGCTGTTACTAATGCTTGGATGGTTGCGAGCGCAATTACACTATAGGCAAACAATGAAATAATCAAGTGGAAACGGAAGATTTCACTGTTAACCTGAATAATCAGGCCGCTATCAGTGATAGGGAAAAAAGCGGGTAAGAGGCAACCTAAGGCACTCGTAATACCAAGAGGTAGTAACAAGGTCTTGATAGCAACAAAATTGCTCTCAATCCAGAAAATAATCATGCCTATCCAGATGGTCAAGGATATGCTGAGAGCCCAGTTTAGTCGGATATGGTCGCTATGAAGCATAGCCGTGTGGACTGCTACGCCGTGTAAGAGTAGAATCAGTAACAACGACCAATGGCGAATCCCCTTATGCTTTTCTAGTGCCTGATTTCTCCATAAAGGATACCAAATTGAGGCCGCAAGCAAGAGATATGCCAAAGCTGATAGATAGTGCAATACAATGTCTAGTGACATAAAGTAGAAAGGTTTCTTTAATAAACTAAAAACAATAAGATTAAGAATCATTATATACCTTTCTGCGCAACCATAGAGTGATGAATAATGCTTGATAATTTAACTAATCGTTTATCTAGAGTAGTAAAAACTATGCGTGGTCAGGCTCGGTTGACCGAAGCCAACACGCAAGAAATGCTAAGAGAAGTCCGCATGGCATTGCTAGAAGCGGACGTAGCCCTGCCTGTTGTCAGGGAGTTTATCCAAGAGGTCCGAGAAAAGGCCATGGGTCAAGAGGTCGTGGGTAGTTTGAACCCCGGTCAGGCTCTGGTCGGCGTTGTCAGTGATGAGTTGACGCGCATTATGGGTGGTGATGTACCGCAGACTGAGGCGGAGTTGTCTCTGGCGGCACAACCACCCGCTGTCATTCTTATGGCAGGCTTGCAGGGGGCGGGTAAAACAACCACCACAGCCAAGTTAGCACGCTTATTGATTGGTGGTGAGTTAACTCAAAACGGTAAAAAAATAGATAAGAAAAAAGTACTTGTGGTGAGTGCTGACGTTTATCGTCCTGCAGCGATTGAACAATTAAAAACAGTCGCTGGACAGGTGGGGGCTGACTTTTTCCCATCAGATAGTTCGCAAAAGCCGTTGGATATTGCACGAGATGCCTTAGACCATGCTAAGCGTCATTTTTATGATGTATTGATTGTTGATACGGCCGGACGTCTTGGTGTTGATCAGGACATGATGGATGAAATTAGTGCGTTACACGGCTTTTTAAAGCCTGTAGAGACTTTGTTTGTGGTTGATGCCATGCAGGGTCAGGATGCGGTAAACGTCGCTAAGGCCTTCTCTGATGTACTGCCATTGACCGGCGTGGTGATGACCAAGCTGGATGGTGATTCCCGTGGTGGTGCTGCGCTGTCGGTACGGCATGTGACAGGCAAGCCACTGAAGTTCGTGGGTGTCTCCGAGAAGCTAGATGGTTTAGAGGTGTTCCATGCTGATCGTATGGCCCAGCGAGTACTGGGGATGGGGGATATTCTCTCTCTGGTAGAGCAGACCAAGCGTAATATTGATATCGCCGAAGCGGAAAAGATGGCCGCCAAGATCCAAAAGGGCGATAAATTTGATTTAAATGACTTTTTGGAGCAATTGCAGCAAGTCAAAAAGATGGGCGATATGGGCTCAATTATGGAAAAGCTTCCAGCGCAGTTTGCTGGTATGGCTGGGCAGTTGCAGGGTGGCGAGGCTGAAAAGCAGCTGCGTCGCACAGAGGGTATCATTAACTCAATGACCTTAGAGGAACGTGCTAAACCCGAGATTTTAAAGGCCTCACGTAAGCAACGCATTGCTAAGGGTTCGGGCGTGCAGGTGCAAGAGGTCAACCGCTTGCTTAAGCAGTTCGAGCAAATGCAAGGCATGATGAAGCAGTTTAAAAAGGGCGGTATGCAAAAGATGATGCGTGCTCTGGGTGGTTTAGGTGGCCTTGGTGGCATGATGGGCGGTGGCGGCGGTGGACTTCCTGGTATGGGAGGTGGTATGCCGGGTCTGCCTGGTATGGGCGGCGGTGGCCGCAATCGCAGTGGTAGTAGCAAGAGAAAGCGCAGACGTTAATTTCGCAATTGAGCTATGCCAATACAAATAATAAATGCCTTAAGTACAGTGTGATACTTAAGGCATTTGTATTTTGATGAAAACGACATCAATTATTTAGGAATACGAAGTACTTGGCCAACGTAAATTTTATCCGGATGAGTTAGCATGGGTTTGTTAGCTTCAAAAATTTTCATGTAATCATTGGCATTGCCATATTGTTCTTTGGCAATTTTTGAAAGCGTATCACCTGATACCACTGTGTAGAAAACGGACTCGCCTTCTGCATTATCTGCCTCTAACTGGTTATCAACTTCAGCAACCCCGATGGTATTGCCTAAGGCAACGGCAATTTTTTCAGCAGTAGCGGAGTCAGTTGCCTTACCTTTGACGACGACTTTATCACCATCAACCGCAATATCTAAACCATCAGCATTTAAGCCGTGTTTATCTAATTCTTTTTTTAGTTCATCGGCAGTGGCGGCTTGAGCTTCATTACCACCAAAAATCTTTTCACCTACGTTTTTTACAAAGCTGATTAAACCCATGATTTGCTCCTTTGTGCAATTGCTTAAAAATGGTCTAAACCAAAACTACTCACTTATCTTAGCAAACTGTTTATAACTAAAGTATTAAAAGAATGTAAAAAAGAACGGTTATTGTTAATAATTAACAGTTAAGGCGACATTGTTTGTTATATGCCAAACTTATCGGTAGCTTTTAATAGAGCGGCCAAGATTCCCGGTTCATTAAAAGCGTGGCCAGCATCAGGAATTAGATGGAATTCAGCGTGCGGCATGGCTTTATGTAGTTCCCATGCCGTTTTGGTTGGGGTACAAGCATCATAACGCCCTTGAATAATCACGGTTGGGATATCTGCTAGCAGATAAGCGTCTCGAATTAGTTGGCCTTCATCCATAAAGCCTTCGTTGAAAAAATAGTGGTTTTCAATACGGGCGAAGCTGAGAACTGCATCTTTATCTTCGAAAGTGAGGGCTTTATTATTCGTGTCGAGGAGGGAGATGGTGCCGCCTTCCCAATTAGCCCAAGCGTAGGCACAGCGTAGCTTTTCTTCTTCGTTCTCACCGGTTAGTCGTCGATGATAGGCTGATACTAAATCATCCCGTTCAGAGACCGGGATAGGCGCTAGATAATCTTCCCATTTATCTGGGAAAAGAAAGCTAGCTCCTTCTTGATAGAACCAGTTAATCTCTTCTTTGCGCAAAGTAAAAATACCACGTAAAATCAGTTCGCTAACACGCTGAGGGTGTGTTTGTGCATAAGCTAAAGCCAAGGTAGAGCCCCATGAACCACCAAAAACTAGCCATCGTTCGGTTTTTAGAATCTCACTGCGTAAGCGCTCCATATCGGCAATTAGAGCATCTGTCGTATTGTTTTCTAAACATGCAGTCGGTGTTGAGCGACCACAGCCGCGCTGGTCAAATAATAAAATATGGTAGCGCTCCGGATTGAAAAGTTGGCGATGCTGAGGGCTACAGCCCGCACCAGGTCCACCGTGTAAGAAGGCTACGGGCTTACCCTGCGGATTACCGCAAAGCTCCCAATAGACTTGATGGCCATCGCCAGTATCTAAAAAACCGTGTTTGTAGGGCTCAATGGCTGGGTACATAATTTAGGCTCTTTTTTCAAAAATTAGATCCCAGACACCATAGCCTAAACGCAAACCTCGGTTTTCAAACTTGGTCAGGGGGCGGTAATCAGGCCTAGGCGCAAACGATTCAAAACGGTTTTGTAGTGCCTCTTCGTTACTGAGGACGTCCATCATTTGCATCGCATAGTCTTCCCAGTCAGTGGCACAATGGATATAGCCGCCAGGTTTGAGCCGAGTGATTAGTTGCTTTATGAAGGGGCTTTGTATTAAGCGACGCTTATGGTGACGCTTTTTAGGCCAAGGATCGGGGAAATAGATATGAATACCGTCTAGTGATTCGGGGGTGAGCATATGCTCCACAACCTCGACAGCGTCGTGTTGGATAATTCGGATATTACTGATGTCTGCGTCGTCGATGCGATTTAGCAGTGCACCTACACCACCAGAAAAAACCTCAACACCGATAAAATTTTTATCGGCTGAGGCTAAGGCGATTTTAGCCGTAGTTTCACCCATTCCAAAACCGATTTCTAAAATGGTCGGAGCGGAGCGTTTGAAAACCTCATCGTAATTAAGAGCAACCTTTTTGTAGGGTAGGCACCATGTATCATAAAGACTACCGCTAAGGGCTCTTTTTTGACTTGGGGTCATGTGAGAGCTTCGATGAACAAAGCTTTTAATATGGCCCCAGTCTTTTTTTTCTTCTTCTGTGGTGGTATTTGTTTTGTCGTTTGTCGTATTCATTTTAATATCTCGCAACTAATCTTATAACTATTTAGTGACTAAAGAATACGCATGCCAGGCTCAGCGCCTTCAAAGGGCTCAAGTACGTAAAAGCCAGGATTTTTCTTGCTATCAGCATGAGCTGCAGATAAAACCATCCCCTCAGAGACGCCAAATTTCATTTTGCGAGGAGCAAGGTTAGCAACAACGACTGTGAGCTTGCCGATGAGCTGCTCAGGTTGATACATGGACTTGATGCCTGAGAGAATTTGACGGTTTTTTCCCTCACCGACATCAAGCGTCAGGCGTAATAATTTGTCAGCACCTTCAACTGCTTCGCAATCTACAATTTTGGCAATACGTAAATCGACTTTTAGGAAGTCGTCATAGGAAATGGTGGGTGCAATGACCTCACCGCCAGGTTTTGCCGTTGCGTCTTGTGTCGGTGCCTTTTCTTGAGTGCTAGTGACTTCGAGAAGCTCATCTAAGTGCTTTTCTTCGACGCGTTTCATTAAATGCTTAAATGGAGCAATCGTTTCTGGCAACTCAGACGAATCTGTCCAGACAAAGTCGCGGTTTAGGCCAAATAGCTCATTGGAAACACGGGAAGATAGCTCCGGCAATACAGGAGCTAAAAGAACTGATAATGCCTTGAAACCAGCCAAGGCGCGAGAGCAGATGTCTTGTAACTCGGCTTTTTGCTCAGCTGAGGCTTCGTTGATGCCTTTCGCCATGACCCAAGGCTGTGCTTGGTCAAAAGCCTGATTGATCTTATCTGCTTGGGCCATAATAGTGCGGATGGCACGAGCATACTCACGGGCCTCATAATCGCTACAAACTTGCTCTGTAAGAGCCTTATATTCTGCTTCAATTGCTGATTTATCACCTAAATAAGCTAATTGACCGTCAAAGTGTCGACTGATGAAGTTGGCTGCGCGGCTGGCAATGTTGATGTACTTACCAATGAGGTCGGCATTAACTCTAGCGATGAAGTCATCCGCATTAAAGTCGGTATCCTCTACGCGGCTATTGAGCTTGGCAGCCAAATAATAACGCATCCACTCTGGGTTCATGCCGATGTCGAGATAACGAAGCGGTGAAATACCAGTGCCACGACTCTTTGACATTTTCTCGCCGCTGACTGTAATAAAGCCATGAGCGTGTAAGCCGTCGGGGGTTTTGCGGCCAGAGAATTTCAACATAGCAGGCCAGAATAAGGCGTGGAAATAAATAATATCTTTACCGATAAAGTGATATTGCTCAGTATCGGAGTTGGGGTCTTGCAAAGCATCAAAATCAATACCTTGCTTGTTGCAGTAGGCCTTTAAAGAGGCTAGGTAGCCTACAGGCGCATCTAGCCAGACATAAAAGTATTTATTAGGGGCATCAGGAATTTCAATGCCAAAATAGGGGGCGTCACGGGAAATATCCCAATCATCTAATTTGCTCTCATCGACGCTAGTGCCAAGCCATTCGCGGGTTTTTGCTAACACCTCGGATTGTAGGTGTGGTCTGCCATGAGCATTAGTACCGCGTGTCCACTCTAGTAAGAACTCAACACAGCGGGGATCCGATAAATTAAAGAAGAAGTGCTCTGAGCTTTTTAAAACGGGTGTTGTGCCGGTCAAAGTCGAGTAGGGTTCAATCAGCTCGGTTGGTGAGTATGCCGTGCTGCAATGCTCGCAGGCATCACCATATTGGTCTTTAGCATGACAGCTCGGACACTCGCCCTTAATGTAGCGATCAGCTAGGAACATGCCCTTGACGGGATCGTAAAATTGCTCAATACTGCGCTGACTAATAAAGCCTGCTTCCTTGAGAGCAAAGTAAATTTCGTGTGATAGCTCCGTGTTTTCAGGACTGTGAGTGTTGTGCCAGTGGTCAAACTTAATATGAAAGCCATTTAGATACTTAGGTCTTTCGGCAGCAATTTTGGCGACTAGCTCTTCTGGACTAATTCCCTCACTCTCGGCCTTAAGCATGATCGGTGCGCCGTGAGCATCATCGGCACAAACAAAGTGAACGGTGTGACCAGCCATTCGCAACGCTCTTACCCAAATATCAGCCTGGATATACTCCATGATGTGACCGATATGAAAAGAACCGTTTGCATAGGGTAGAGCAGTAGTAACGAATATAGTGCGAGACATAAGAGATGACTATTTAGTAAGAAGATAAAAACAATGGATTAACAAGTAATCCATTATTCTAATCTATTGGTAGTAATTTGTTTAAGAGAAGGGCGCTAGTATGAGAAGAGAGTTTTATTTGATTTCGCGGAACTCCACATCGGTGACCTCAGATTCTGGAGGTCGTGTAAAATCATCTGATCTGCGTTGATACTTACTTTGATAGTGCGTTTTAAAGCTTTGAGTCTTGTGACGCGCGCGGCTGCTTTGTTCACGCCAGAACTTTTGGGGTGAAAATGACTTGCCACGAATGCGATTAATCACATAAAGAGTGGCTACCCCGATGAGCAGAATGAAAATAAATGTAAGAGCCAATACTAAACTGACAAGAGAGATAGTAATAAAGGCTATAGTGGCAAAAATACGTTGAATAAAATCTTTCATGGTACGAAATACTCCGTGCATTGATCTGGTTTTCGTAGTCTTAATTGCAATACAGAATTAATATATAAAGTGTTACTTACTTAATTCTACTTTATAAAATTGGAAAATCATTAGAATGAATGCTGAACTTGCAACCTTATACAGTCGCTTACAAAAAGAGCTAGTAGACCCTAGTTTGGGAATTAATATTGGTCACAAAATTAAAGAGCGTGACTTGAGTATGAAAAAAGGGGTGATGTCTTTAATTAAGGGCTCATCATTGCATTTCAAGTTCGAACCCGGTTATTTTATGGGCAAGGACAAGGAAAAGGTCATTATCCATATTCGCCAGATTGCTGAGGAATGTGGTTTTCCCGAGATTGAGATCGAATGGTCGGATTTGATTCGCACACATGTGGTTCAGGGTGGCCTTAAGACACTTAAATCGGTTAAAAATATTATCGCGGTATCTTCTGGTAAAGGTGGTGTAGGTAAGAGTACTACCTCTACTAACGTTGCTTTAGCGTTGTCTGAAGCAGGTGCTCGTGTAGGAATTTTGGATGCGGATGTTTATGGTCCGAGCCAACCCTTAATTTTAAATATCGAAGACGCTAAGATTGAGACAGTCGGTGAGGGCGAGAGTGGTCGAATGAAAGCTCAAGAGGCTTACGGCTTAGCTGTGAACTCGATTGGCTTTATGCTTGAAACTGATGCACCGGCTATTTTGCGTGGGCCGATGGTAGCTCAAGCGGTTGATCAATTGCTTAATCAGACGGCGTGGCCCGAGTTGGATTATTTAATTATTGATATGCCGCCGGGTACTGGTGATATTGCCTTGACGCTTTCTCAAAAGGCACCAATGACAGGTTCTGTGGTTGTGACCACACCACAAGACGTGGCTTTGCTAGATGCGCGCAAGGGGCTACGTATGTTCCAAAAGGTCAATATCCCTATCTTAGGTGTGGTAGAAAATATGAGTGTCCATGTCTGTACTAATTGCGGCCATGCAGAGCATATTTTTGGTGAAGAAGGTGGTAAAAAAATGGCTGAGGAACTTGATGTGCCTTGGTTAGGCGCTTTGCCACTTAGTAAAAAAGTGCGTGAACAGACGGATGAGGGGCAGCCAACAGTAGTGTCTGATCCTGACTCAGAAGCAGCTAAGCGTTATCGTTTGATTGCACGTCGTTTGGCCTTTAATATCTCCGAGTTGCCGGTGGATCGCTCAGGCGCATTTCCCAAGGTAGTAGTGGAGAACCTATAGTCTTATGGTTTAACTGAGACGCTCACATTAATAACTAAATTAGCAACTGATGGGTTCGACGAGCAACTTTCTTCGTAAGTATCCTTATATTTTTTTAGCAGCTTTGTTAAGTACAGGGTTTGCAGAGATAGCTATGGCTCAGTCAGAGTCCTTAAGTGGACCGATTTATGAGCGTGAGCGTCAGCGTGCAGAAGAAGCTGAGGCTCAAGCATTGGCTGAGGCTGAGGCGGCTAAGGCGCTTGAAGAGGCAGAGGCCGAAGAGGAAGTTAGGGTGCCCGAGGTCATCATTATGCCCGGAGGCTTGGCACCTGAAGACTTGTCTGTTGTTGATGCTGCTATTTCTTCCGTGGTGCGCCAAGCCGATGATCAGGATAGCCGTGAAGCCGATCGGATTCGTCGGCGAGGCCGCGATGCGGTGCTTTCATCGCTAGCCACCAGGGGTTATTTTGATCCTGTTGTAACACTTGAAGTGGGTGAGGACTTTGAGGGTGAAACATGGGATATTAGTATTGAGCCTGGTGAGTTGACCCGAGTTCAGTCGGTTAATAATGAATTCGTTGGTACCATTGCTAATTCGCCTAGCTATGAGCAGCGTCTTGAGACAATCAGACAGGATTGGGGGCTACCAAAGGACGAGGTCTTTATTAATCGCACGTGGAGTAACTCTAAAAACTCACTTTTAGAGGCAGTAGCGGCAGATGATTTTTATCTTGCTCGCATGACCCAATCCCAAGCGCTTATTGACCCAGACGAGTCAACCGCCGATCTTCATACTCTTATTGATAGCGGTCCGGCGGTTCGTTTAGGTCATACCGAAGTACATGGTTTGCGTCGTGTACCACTTAGTTTGATTAGGCGTTATGTGCGTTATGAGCCTGGAGAGGCTTTTTCTCAACAAAAATTAGATGAGTGGCAGCAAACCTTACAATCAACTAATTTTTTCCGTGGTGCCTTTGTTACAGTAAAGAAACCAGACGATCCGACGATTTATGAGGAAGACGAAGCAACCCTACCGGTCTTGGTGCGAGTTACTGAGGGCGCGGCGCGTGTGGTTTCTGGTGCTGTCGGTTTTGATGATGTAAATACGTTTAGGGTTGAGGGCTTGTATCGTCAAAATGTGGTCTGGAATCAACCCATTAGTCTTGAGGTTGGCGCCAGCTTAGGTTTGAAGGAACAGCGTGGTTATTTGGATATCTATCGTGCGCCTAATTATGACGGTACGGTGGATAGTTTTGGTCTGGTGGCCCGACATTCTGACTATTCTGATGAGGAGGTCAGTCGCTTTGCCTTAGGTTGGCGTCGAACTAATGAGTTCAAACTAGATCCTCACAGTCGAGTTGAGTATGAGAGTCGTTTGTCCAGTGCTATTGCATACGATGAGGTGCGACGTAAGGGGCAGCCTAAATTTGAATTACCCAATGCGGTGATGACATATGACCTGTTGCGACGCGATGTCGATAATAAATTTGACCCGCGTTCGGGTAACTTGATTGCTGTTGGCCTAGGTGTTGGTGCAGATTTAGAACGGGGCGACCCTTTTGCCAGAACCTCAGTGCGTGCGCAGCAATGGTGGCCAGTGGGTCGCCGTGACAATATTACCGTGCGTGCTGAAGTAGGTTATGTGCACGCTAAAACCAGTACGCGAATTCCTGACGATTTCGGTTATCGTACTGGAGGTGCCGGTTCAATTCGTGGTTATCGTTATTTTGGTATAGGCGAAGATATCCATAAAAGTGTTGTCGGTACGCGGGCTTTAGCTGTCGCTAGTGTGGAATACACACATTATTTTAATGACACCTTTGGTATTGCTTACTTCGTTGATGCGGGTGATGCTGCTCCCAAATTTAAAGACATGAAGATGCATGTGGGTTATGGTGTAGGTGCACGCATTAAAACGCCTGCGGGTCCTTTATTTTTGGACGTCGCTTATGGGCAACGAGATCGTAAGTTGCGTTGGCATTTCTCCCTTGGCATGGCTTTCTAATAGCAAGAAACTATGAAATTTTTCAGATTTACCTGGCTAAGACTAGTCGCTTTTGTACTGATACTGCTGTTTACTGCACTAGCCTTTTTAGTGGGGACACAGTCGGGAAGCAGGTGGCTGTTAAATACGGTGATGTCACAAATTAATGGCCGTATGGTGCAGATTGAAGGCACTATCTGGAGTGGTATTCGCAGCAAAGAATTAGAAATAAATACGCCTGCTGTAAAAATTGTCGCTCAAGACAATGCTTTGGCCGTGAACTGGTTAAGTTTATTACGGGCACGTTTACATGTAGTACATATCATGACCGGTGATTTGAGCCTGACTCTTTTTCCCACTGAGCCGACAGTGGACGAGGAAGAGTCAGCTGCCGAATTGAGTCTACCTATTTCGATCCAGGTCGATAAAGTGTCTGTGGGTCAATTTACGATGACTGATCCACAAGGTAAGCATTTACCAGTGGGCTTAAATAATTTTGACTTAGAAACTTTGGTACTGGATAGTAACGGTACAACGGCGGAGCTTAAGCGTTTAACCGTGACGCATCCAGATGTCAAGAGCGAATTGCAGGGTACGGTTGCCCTAGAAAAATTGGCCTATCCGTGGCCGATGCATGTCAGCCTAGGTGCAGTCAATGAGGGCTTGCATACGCAATCACCATTATGTGTAGATTATTTGCTTGGTAAGACTGGTGACTTAAAAATACAAACACATTGTCAGGTGGATGCCACGGTAGAGGTCGATGGCGGACTTGATGATTTACATATTAAGTTGGCTGCTGATGGCGTTGCTCAGGGCTTAGATTTAAATATTGAATCTACTCTGAACTTAGAGTCGACAATTCCTCTAAAAAATGCCTTAATTGATCTGACTGTTGCAAAAAATATGCGCTTCCATGCAGAAGTTGATTCTGAGCAGCATAAAGTAGCAGAAGACTTCGAGCAAGGCGTAGAGCAGTCATTTAATCGTCTTACAGGAACCATCACAACAGATAACTTCATGTTGGACTTGTTACAGGCGGGGTCACGTCTAGATTCTGCCTTTGACTTTAGTGTTGATTTTAGTGAGCAAGCTCAATTACAAGCACTAGTATTTACAGGTGGGGTTTTTAGAGGAAGCCGTTGGGGCGGTGAGGCTCTTAATGCTGGAGTTAATATCAATGTAGATTTTAACGATGTCTTGGTTGATGAGGGTATTACTGCTTGGGAGAAGTTACGTTTAAATCAAGCAGATATCTTAATGAATCTTGGTGACAATACGATTGAATCTAAAGGACAGTTTTTAAGCTCAGAGCAATCACATGATGGTTTACAGCTTGATGTCGATTTACAAGATTTATCCCAGTTAGTTGCTAGTCTGAATGGCAGTGCTGAGTTTAAATTAAATTTATTGGGTAATCTCAGCGATCACGATCTTAAAGCAGAGCTCAAACATAACCCTCAACCAGCAGTTGAGGAGTCACTCTCAGTGGCTGAGCAGGTCTCTTTGCAATATGGTTTAGGTAAAGAGCCTGTGGATTTACATCTTGACTTGTTAGGAAAGCTTAGCAGTGATGAGGGGCGTTACCATTGGCAAGCTGAGTTGCAACAATTACAGGCAGAGCATGCGGGATTTAAATTAGTACAGCAAGAAGAAACTCATTTAAGTTTTAAGCAAGCAGAGAGTGACTTTTTATTTGATATTGCAGAGGCAAATATAGTCCTTACGCTACCGGGTGAACACCAAGGAGTGTTACAGCATTTAAATACCCAAGTTACAGGCAGTGGTTGGGAGACAGAGGGTCGATTCAGTGATCTGATACTTGATAATCGCTTATTGCAATTATTAGGCTTGGAAGAAAACTTGACAGCAACATTAGCGGTCTTACAAGCTAAAGATGTTAAAAGTATGTCGGTAGAGGAGCAGCAAGCTCATCAACAAGCGTTGCTTACTGCACAAAGCACCATCGAGCGTAAAAATCAAATCACAGCAATTGCTTATGATGGCTCTTGGAGTTTAAATGCTCAGCCCAGTTTGGTTGGGCTCATTCATCTTAACCGTCAATCTGGCGATACTATCTTGCCATTAGAGCACCCATTACCATTAGACTTATCGTCAATTAGCGTTGAGTTGGGTAGTGGCGTAGATGAGGAAATTAGCCAGATGCTAATCACTACCCACGGCTTGGGTGAGCATTCCGAGTTAAATGCGGATTTGAGTCTTGAGAGTGGTTTTGCGATGGCTCTAAAGAAGGCGGCTATTAGTTTAAAGAGTACTGATGGTGGCTCCTTAGAGGTGGATGTCGATACTGTCAGATCAGTAGAGCAAGAACAGGTGCAAAATTGGCAGGCTACGATTGATGCGGATGCATTCGATCTTAATGCTTTTTCTTTAGGTCATTTACCAGATGAGTCTTCTTTAAATCTTGCTGGGACTGTGCAGGCAACAATTTTACAACGTGATTTGATCATGAATCTGACACCAGATTTAAAGATAGAATCAGGCAGTCGATGGAATCAACATGATCTAGAAGGGCAGCTTAAAGCTAAGGTAGATTTAAGTGGGGTTTTTGCTTTAGCGCAGCAGCGTGAGTTAGATGCTAGCCTAGCTACTCCTAAGTGGTATCAGTTGAAGTTGGCTGATGTTGAGACCAGAGTAGCTCTTGACCGTTCTTATATTAATTTAGGCGGTGATTTAGGTGCAGATAGTGATGCGCTTAAACTAGAAATTCAGATACCTGAATTGGCCGATTGGTGGCCTGATACATTAGGACAAGTGCAGGGAGACGTATTACTTCAAGGCGGGCCTTCTCAACATAGCTTGAGCTTAGAGCTTTTGTATGACAGTTTTTTAGCAGAAGACCAGGATCAGCAACCTTTATTAGTTAATCTCGACGTAGGTGGAGAGGTAGTATTTGATGAAGCGACGCCACAGAATTGGCAATTATCACTAAATGAGTTATCTGCATCTTATGCCGGTTTGGCATTAAACAGTTTGATGCCAGTGCAGCTAGACCTCCATTTACCTACGGACAAACAAGCATTTAGCTGGGAAGTGGCTGAGGCTGAGCTAGGGTTACAGTATCCTGACGGTCGTCAAAGCCTGATTCAGCATCAATATAGTCAGGGGCAGGCTCAACATTGGGAGAGTGAAGGGGCACTAAATGACTTAGCTGTAAGCATGACGCTTTATGAGTATTTATTAGCAATAGTGGATTCTTTTAGTAGTAAAAAGCTGCTTTCACCTCCGCAGGCAATAAATCCAGAAGATGAGCTTGTAGTTGACGCAGATTGGGCGTTTAAGCAAGAAGAGCAACTGAGTGGCCATCTGAATTTACAACGCAAATTTACCTCCGGTTTATGGCCTTTCCCTACACCGGTCCCATTAGATTTCGATTATTTGAACCTGCAAGTTGGTGACAGTGAAACATCAGAGTTGCCGGCGGAGTATGCTGTTACAGCAGGTGGTATGCATATTTCGGCTGAGGGTCAAGGACCTAACTCTAAGTTGCTGGCCGATGTGTTTTTGCATCCTGCGAGTCCCTTCATGTTAGAGCGTGCGCAGATTAATCTCACGCTACCCGATAGTTCAGCTATAAATTCGTATGTTTTTACTGGTTCTGCTGGGGACTATTACGAAAACACACGCCTTTACGGTCTATTACAAACCAGTGGTATTCCTTTGGATAAAGTCAGTTACGGTGCTGTACCACCGGGAATGATCAATGGTGACCTACATTTTAATGTTTTATTATCTGAAGATAATCAGCCACTTCAAGCCTTTGTTACTGGAAAATTCCTAGAGGATAGTCGGTGGAATAATCAGCCTCTACAAGGTAGTCTTGATTTTGGTTTGCTGTTCCAGGATGAACATAATTTCAATTTAGAAAAAGCAGATATTAATTTACAGTTAGGTCAGAGTCATATTGTTTCTGATGGCTCTTTTGGTAGGCAAGACGATAGTTTTAAACTGTCGATTAAAGCCCCACGCCTAAGTGACTTATGGCCTGATTTACCTGGTTCAATTGCTCTGGATTTAGCGCTTGATGGCAGTATTAGCGATAATCAGTTCGCTGCTAAAGGTAGATTTAGTCAAGGCGACTTCAGTGAGCTAGGCAAAGCACCTATAGATTTTGAAATTCGAACGATGGGTGGCTGGCAAACACTTGAGGAGGGTTACGAAGGCTGGGCTGGCACCTTGGAGTATTTGGATGTTCAACATGCTGGCTTTGCTGTGACTCAAGCAGAGGCAGTGGATTTAAGTTTTATTCCACAGGGTGCAGGGGCTAAGCCACAATGGGATGTGGGTGCCTCTACGGTCAGTATTGTACTTCCGGGTGAACACACCATTGCGTTGGAGCAGGGTGGGTCAACTGGTAAAGAGGGGAAATTTGATACGCAGGGAGCACTGCGAGGACTTGCCTTAACTCCTCAGCTAATTGCCGATGTGACTGATGCGCTAGGATTACACTTGGGAGCTAATGGACAAAACGGTAAGTCTTTAAATCACGGTATTGTTGTCCGTGGGCGAGAAATCCCTGTGGCTGACCCGCCAATCTTTGATTTGGAATGGAATCTGGACTTTGATGGAGCTTTAGCTGGTACAGCGAGTTTATTGAACCGTGGTGGTGACTTTATTATCCCGAGCGATCCTCCCGTACCACTTGGCTTAGAGCAGCTGGAGTTACGTATTAGTAGTCAAAGACAAGGGGAAACTAATAGTCTGTTGACTGCTGATTTAGACTTTGCGACACAGAGTAAAGGAAACTTGCAGGGAAGTGCGCGCTTAAACCTAAATGGCTTTTCACCTGTGTTTGATAGCTCTACAGAGGCTAGGGTAGTGGGTCGAATTGATGATATCTCTTGGTTAACAGGGCTGACAGGTGATTTACTGGAGTTAGGTGGTCAGGTAGATATCGACGTGACCGCCAATTACCGAGGGGGTAATTGGATCAGTTCTGGTGGGGTAAAAGCGGAAGAGTTACGCATTGTTGAGGTCGAAAATGGTATTCGTTTACTTGATGGCACTTTGGATCTGGGGCTAAATGGCAATGATATAGTGATAAATCGCTTGCATTTCCCTAGTGTGATTCGCATTACCCCTAATGAATGGCGAACACGTCAGTGGATTGAAGAAAATCCGCCAGCTCAAAATGGTAGTCTTGATATTAGCGGGAAATGGAATTTATTAAGCTCTCGTGGAGATGTCAATGTCCTCTTTGACCACTATCCGATTTTGCAGCGTACTGATCGCTTTGCAATGATGAGTGGTGAGGTAAATGTTGATGTCGCTTTGCCGAGGATTATCGTTGATGGTAAGGTCACCGCTGATGCGGGTTGGGTAAGTGTCGATATTAAAGGTACTGCCCCTACACTGGACTCCGATGTGGTGATTGTTCGTAAAGGGGAGGAGGCACCTCAGCCGAGTGCTTCAGATTTAGATCTAGATCTTAGTTTTACGGTCGATTTGGGCCCTCGTTTCTATGTGGTCGGTTTTGGACTAGATGCTGGTTTAGTTGGCGCAATTACGATTAAACAAGCGCACAATGAACTCACTGCTGAGGGACAATTCAACACCCGTGGTGGTGCTATTGAAGCTTATGGACAACGTCTGCAAATTCGCCGTGGTCGTATCGGCTTCCAGGGAGATATCACGAATCCGGTCTTGGATATTGAAGCTTTACGCAGAAATCTTGAGGTTGAAGCAGGTATGCGCGTGGTAGGTAATGCACGTAATCCTAAAATCAGCTTGATTTCTTACCCTGAGGTTAGTGAGGTGGAAAAGCTTTCTTGGCTGATTATGGGTCGAGGTCCTGATAGTGGGGGCGGCGATTTAGCCATGCTCTTGACGGTAGGTACCTCTTTGTTGGGTGGTGACCCAGCCAGTGAGCCCATTCATAAGCAATTAGGGATTGATGATATAGCCATCCGTAAAGGGGATGTAGGTGAGTCGGGTTCTATTTTGCCACGTCGTACGGTCGGTGATAGTACTTCTTATGAAGGACAAAATGACATATCAGAGCAGTTTGTCCAGGTCAGCAAACGTTTAAAGCAAGGTATTAACGCTAGTATTGAGCAGGCTTTATCAGGTAGTGGGACCGTAGCTAGGGTGAGTTATACCTTGATTCGTCATCTCACGGTAGATGCCAAGGTGGGTACCGTCAGTGGTATTGAAATGGTTTATCGTCGCTTCTTTAGGGACTAGCCCACGGCGGATAGCAGAGCATGTAAACTAATGCATTGAACAATTTTACAGCATTGATTTTGAGTAGGAAGCCATGAGTATTAAAAACGATCGTTGGATTCGCGAGGCAGCAGCTAAGGGCATGATTGAACCCTATGAGCCAGGTCAGGTGCGTCAGGTAAATGGTGAGAAAATCGTTAGTTACGGTACCAGTAGTTATGGCTATGATGTGCGCTGTGCTCGTGAATTTAAGATTTTTACCAACATTAATTCCAGCGTAGTTGACCCAAAGGCCTTTGATGAGAAGTCATTCGTCGACTTTGAGGGCGATGTGTGCATTATTCCACCGAACTCCTTTGCCTTGGCTCGTACGGTAGAGTATTTTCGTATTCCCCGTAGTGTGTTGACTATTTGCTTGGGCAAGAGTACTTACGCTCGTTGTGGCATTATTGTTAATGTCACTCCCTTGGAGCCTGAGTGGGAAGGCCATGTGACTTTGGAATTCTCCAATACTACGCCTTTACCTGCCAAAATTTATGCCGGTGAAGGCTGCGCTCAAATGCTATTTTTTGAAGGCGATGAGGTCTGCGAGGTCTCTTATAGGGACCGTCAGGGTAAGTATCAGGGTCAAACCGGTGTTACTTTGCCAAAGACCTAATTTATTTCTCTTCACAAGAAATCTTTACCGCAATTATTAGCACCGGTTCTGTACTTGTGCTATGTTTTGTCTTTTGGAATTAGCTCATAAACCATAGGGGTTGTACATGAAATTCCGTTTTCCTATCGTTATTATTGACGAAGATTTTCGTTCGGACAGTGCTTCCGGTTTTGGTATTCGAGCTTTAGCTGACGCCATTGAAACCGAGGGCATGGAGGTTTTACCAGTTACCAGTTACGGTGACCTGACTTCCTTCGTGCAGCAACAGAGTCGGGCTAGTGCATTTATTTTATCAATTGATGATGAAGAGTTTGATTCGGACTCACCAGAAGAGGTTGCGAGTGCGATTCGTCATCTGCGGGCTTTTATTGCCGAATTGCGTTTTCGTAATGACGAGATCCCCATTTATTTACATGGTGAAACTCGTACCACTGAGCATATTCCTAATGATATTTTGCGTGAATTACATGGTTTTATCCATATGTTCGAGGATACGCCAGAGTTTGTTGCACGTCATATTATTCATGAAGCGAAGAAGTATTTAGATACCTTGGCGCCGCCTTTTTTCCGAGCATTGGTTAATTACGCTCAGGATGGTTCGTACTCTTGGCATTGCCCTGGGCACTCAGGTGGCGTTGCATTTTTAAAGAGCCCGGTAGGACAAATGTTTCATCAGTTTTTTGGTGAGAATATGTTGCGAGCTGATGTCTGTAATGCAGTCGAGGAGTTGGGACAACTACTGGACCATACAGGACCTGTGGCCGAGTCTGAGCGTAATGCCGCACGAATTTTTAAGGCAGATCATTGCTATTTTGTGACGAATGGTACCTCTACCTCCAATAAGATTGTCTGGCATGGCAATGTGGCTGAGGGCGATATTGTAGTGGTCGATCGTAATTGCCATAAATCAATTTTGCACTCGATTACCATGACTGGGGCGATCCCGGTATTTTTACGCCCGACCCGAAATCATTTAGGCATTATTGGTCCTATTCCACTATCTGAGTTTGAGCCTGAGAGTATTGCTGCCAAGATAGAAGCTAATCCCTTTGCCCGTGAGGCATTACGTAAAAAGCCACGTATCCTGACCTTAACTCAAGGTACTTATGATGGTATTTTATATAACGTCGAGATGATCAAGGAGAAGTTAGGTAATACTATCGATAACTTGCATTTCGATGAGGCTTGGCTACCTCATGCCTCATTTCATGAGTTTTATGAAAATATGCACGCGATCGGTGAGAACCGTCCACGTCCTCAAGAGCCACTGATTTTTGCCACACACTCTACTCATAAATTGTTAGCGGGTTTATCGCAAGCATCGCAAATTGTGGTGCAGGAGTCTGAGACACGTAAGCTCGACCGTAATATTTTCAACGAAGCATTTTTGATGCATACGTCCACTTCACCACAGTACGCAATCATTGCGTCGTGTGATGTAGCGGCACAGATGATGGAGCCTCCCGGCGGTACTGCATTGGTCGAGGAAAGTATTCGTGAGTCGATGGACTTCCGCCGTGCGATGCGTAAGGTGGCCTCTGATTATGGTAAGGATGAATGGTGGTTTAAGGTATGGGGACCTCCTCGTATGACCCATGATGATATTGGTGAGCAAGATGATTGGTTGCTAGAGCCAGACGCTGAGTGGCATGGCTTTGCCAACATCAGTGAAGGCTTTACTATGCTCGATCCGATTAAAGCCACTATTATCACGCCAGGATTGGATATTAATGGTGAGTTCGGTGACACGGGAATCCCTGCTGGTTTAGTTAGTAAGTATTTGGCTGAGCACGGTATTGTAGTAGAGAAAACGGGTCTTTATAGTTTCTTCATCATGTTCACTATTGGGATCACTAAGGGCCGTTGGAATACCTTGGTGACTGCATTGCAGCAATTTAAAGATGACTACGATCGTAATCAGCCATTATGGCGTTGCATGCCTGATTTTGTTAAGCAGTACCCACGCTATGAAAAGATGGGTTTGGGTGAGCTGTGCCAATTAGCACATGAGGCTTACCGTCGTCATGATTTGGCGCGCATCACCACAGAAGTGTACTTAAGTGAGATGGAAGCAGCGATGCGTCCTGCTGATGCTTTCAATAAAATGACGCGTCGTGAGATTGAACGAGTCGATATTGACAACTTAGAGGGTAGGATTACGGCCGTTTTACTTACGCCATACCCACCGGGTATTCCTTTGCTGATTCCGGGTGAGAGATTTAACCCGACGATCGTGGATTATCTCAAGTTTGCGTGTGAGTTCAATGTGGCCTTCCCAGGCTTTGAAACCATTGTTCACGGCTTAAGTACGGAGGTGCTTGAGGACGGCACCGTGCGATATTATGTTGATTGCTTAGCAGATGATGAGTAGTGCTATTTTTTATGCAGAAGTGCTCTGATGCTACCTTCTAAGCTAGGTTCTGACAGTCATAGTGATGTCATCATTATAGGTGCTGGAGCGGCGGGCATGATGTGCGCCGCTCGCGCAGCTGCAGCGGGACTGTCTGTTCAATTGCTCGATCACGCCCAGAAACTAGGTGAAAAAATCCGGATTTCCGGTGGTGGTCGTTGTAATTTCACTAATATCGGTGCTACGTGGGAGAATTATGTATCACAAAATCCACGTTTTGCACGCTATGCATTAAATCGTTATAAACCAAGTGATTTCCTTGAGTTGCTTGAGCGCTATCAAATACCTTGGCATGAAAAACACAAAGGCCAATTATTTTGTGATGAGAGTGCTCAAGATATTATTGACTTATTAAAAAATGAATGCGCTCAGGCAGGGGTGCGTTGGCGTATGCCTTGTACTGTAAAAAGTATTGAACGTACAGAGAGCACTGAATCTCAACCGCTTTACGCTCTGCAGAGCTCTGCTGGACTGTTGACAGCACATAAGTTGGTGATCGCGACTGGTGGCATGGCAATTCCTGCACTAGGTGCTACAGACTTTGCTCTGCATGTGGCTAGACAGTTTGCTTTGAAAGTCATTGAGCCGAGACCAGCTTTAGTTCCTTTGGTCTTTACCACCGAGCAATGGCGAAAGTATTCAGAGCTTTCGGGCTTGTCCTTAGAAGTACGTATTGCTAATGCGCCGGGTAAAAAGGCTCAGTCTTTTATTGAGGATGTCCTTTTTACGCATCGTGGTTTGTCAGGCCCCGGTATATTACAAATTTCATCGTATTGGGATGGACAATCAGCTATTTATTTAAACCTTAATCATCAGAGCAATAATGAATCTTGGTTATTGGAAGAAAAGCGCACGGCAAAACAACAGTTAATGACTATCTTAAGTACTATTTGGCCAAAACGTTTTGCTCAATTATGGCCAGAACAAGAAGGCTTTAAAAATGACATTAAAATAGCTGAAGTATCAGATAAAACCTTAAGAGAATTAGCCAACGCGATTGAAAATTGGTCAGTTACGCCAAGTGGCACGGCTGGTTATAAAAAAGCTGAGGCCATGAGGGGCGGGGTCGATACAGCAGGACTAGAGCAAAAAACAATGGAAGCCAAGCAGGTGGCCGGATTGTATTTTATCGGTGAGGCGGTTGATATGACAGGATGGCTTGGTGGCTATAATTTTCAATGGGCATGGTCTAGTGCCGTTGTTTGTGCTGAGGCGATGGCAGCTTCCACCTAGTGAGACGAGCCGATTCAATAAGCAATTTAAAAGGGTACCCCAATGATTATCGAAGTACCCTATTTGAGTAGCTAAAGCTCAAAAAAAATCAGTGCGTTAAGTTAACTAGTCACTGAAATCAAGAGCAGATAAGCGCTTGCCTAAAATGACCATTTCACGTCCACTAGGGCTATAGCCAGTGACGCGGAAGCCTTGATCAGTGACTTGGCCAGTAAGCGATAATTCAAAATCACGTTCAGTAAAGTCGAAGAAGTTATTGTCACCGCTAGAGATGTATGAGCGGAAACGTAAATTAGCAACAACATTGTCACCGCTTATGGAAATAGTGCCCGAATATAAAAACTCGGCATCACCTCCCCGGATGCGACTGTCTTCAATTACCGTAATACCGGCTTGTGCGACTGAGCCCTCAACTAGGGTAGCGTAGAAACCATTGTCCATCGTTATAGATCTCCTATAGTGGTTGCAATCAACAGACTC
Source organism: Alcaligenaceae bacterium (assembly GCA_012518515.1). GTDB lineage: Bacteria > Pseudomonadota > Gammaproteobacteria > Burkholderiales > Burkholderiaceae_B > Oligella. The sequence continues at coordinate 62,541 of JAAYRZ010000132.1, read as the reverse complement.
TTACTTCAAAACATCATAGGTGGATTGTAAGAGGAATTTATTGCATATTTATTAGAATTTATAGTTAATTGAATGTGACCATTGAGCGATCACGATAACAGAAAACAGTAGCTAAAAACAAATATATCTAATTTGGTGGTTGAAAATCAGATATTGCTAATCTTTGAAAAACTGGTTTTATCAAAGAGGATACAGCCTGTGTGGACTCAGTTGCGATTTAATTTAGTTTTAATAAACAGGGTATGCCTGTATTTATTGAGTAGAGTTGATTGCGGTACGATAAGTTATTAGGTAGTTAAAAAAACAACACTTAAAGACTAGAGGTGACATATGTCAGATCATCTAAAGAAAACCCCACTTCATCAGATACACCTAGACATGGGAGCTAAGATGGTCGACTTTAGCGGTTGGTCAATGCCAGTCGCTTATGGTTCTCAAATCGAAGAGCATCATGCCGTTCGTAAGGATGCTGGTGTCTTTGATATCTCCCATATTCTGAATGTTTTTATTGAGGGGCCGGATGCGTTACCGTTTTTACGCTATTTACTGGCTAATGACGTTGATAAAATCAAAGGTCGCAAGGGTAGGGCACTTTATACGTGTATGCTCAACGAAACAGGCGGGGTAGTTGATGATTTAATTGTGTATTATATTGATGAGCAGCGGTGGTTGCTTGTTGTTAATGCAGGTACTGCCGAGAGTGATGTGTTGTGGATCAAAGAACAAATTCAGCAAAGTAATTTGCAGTTAAACATGACGCGTCGTGATGATTTAGCGGTCCTGGCGGTGCAAGGCCCTAATGCACGCAAAAAGCTATGGCAAGCTCGTCCTCAGTGGCGTGAGGCTGATGATTTTACGCCCTTTGATTCCGGCTTTGTTGAGGCAGAGGTTATGATTGCACGGACTGGTTATACGGGTGAAGACGGGGTGGAAATTACTTTGCCTGCCGCTCAGGTGTATAGTTTGTGGCAAGATTTACTTGAGGTCGGAGTTAGGCCTTGTGGTCTAGGAGCTCGAGATACTCTGCGATTAGAGGCAGGACTGAACCTGTATGGCAGTGATATGGATATGACAACCCAGCCATCTCAGGCAGGTTTATCGTGGACTGTCAGCTTAAAAGATGAGAAACGTAATTTTATCGGTCGCTCTGCTATTACTGATACACCAATTGCAAATGCTTTTTTAGGTCTTAAGTTAAATGAGCGAGGTGTGATGCGCGCCTCTATGAAAGTTTGGACTCCTGTAGGAGAGGGGGTTATCACCAGTGGTACGATGTCTCCAACACTTGGTTGTTCAATCGCATTGGCTCGTTTGCCGATTGGTGTCAGTGCCGGTGATGCTGTTAAAGTCGAAATTCGTGGTAAATGGTTCGCTGCGACTGTGGTTGATTTACCTTTTTTGCGTAAGCTAAGGTCTTGATTAGAAAGGATATAAGTGCTCCTTAAAACTAAGTCCCTATTAAATGTTAAATTGATTTAAAATTGGCCTATCGTTTTTTTACACAGTTTTCAAAAGCTGGAAACACTCTATTTTATTAAGGAGAGTTAAATGTCTTTACCAAACGATCGAAAGTACAGTTCATCGCATGAATGGATCAAAGCCGACGGTGATGCTTATATCGTAGGTATTACTGATAATGCCCAGGACCAATTAGGTGATTTAGTTTTTGTGGGTGAGGTTGAAGTGGGTAATAAGGTCGCGGCTGGCGATCAGGTTGCCGTTGTTGAGTCAGTTAAGGCTGCCTCTGATATCTACGCCCCAGTGTCAGGTGAAATTATTGAGTTTAATGAGGCGTTAGATGCCGAACCAAATTTGATTAATGATGATGCTCACGAGCACTGGATTTTTAAGATGATAGTTGATAATCCTGAAGATCTTGATAATCTTTTGGATGCAACTGCTTATTTATCAGAACAAGAATAATAACGCTAAATCAATCGCACTGAGCTTAGAAGGGGCAGTGGTTAGGCTGGTAGAACTGAATGTCAACCATGTCTTAACTGCTGAGCCTTTCTAAGCTTTTTTGCTTTTTGAGGTCACTCACTTTAGCTTATTTTGTGGCTTGAACTCTTTTTATATTGGTGGTTCCTATGTTGCATAAGTTTCAAGATCTTTCTCAGTCTTTTGTTTATCGTCATATCGGGCCCAATGATGCTGAAATAGCGAAAATGCTCGATGTAGTGGGAGTTGAGAGCCTAGATGCCTTAGTAACAGAAGTTGTCCCGGAAAATATTCTGTTAAAAGAAAGTCTAGCATTAGAGAAGTCTCGCTCCGAGGCTGATATGTTAGCTGAGCTTAAAGCGATAGCCTCACAAAATCAGGTTTTTCGGAGTTACATCGGTCAAGGTTATTACGGTACTCTGACCCCTCAGGTGATTTTACGGAACATACTTGAAAATCCAGCTTGGTACACAGCCTATACACCATATCAACCGGAGATTTCTCAGGGACGTCTAGAAGCGTTATTGAATTTCCAGACCATGGTGACCGAACTTACTGCACTGGATGTTGCTAATGCCTCTTTATTAGATGAGGGAACTGCCGCGGCAGAGGCCATGACCTTAGCAAAGCGAGTCTCAAAATCCAAAAGCAATACGTTTTTTATGTCCATGTTTTGTCATCCACAAACTCAAGAGGTCGTGTTAACACGAGCAGCTGCTTTGGGCTACGAGGTTCTTGTGGCGGATGAGTTTGAGGGCATTCCTGAATGTTTTGGTGTGCTGCTTCAATATCCTCGCAGTGAGGGGGAGGTGCTGGATTATAGCAAGGTCGTTGCGGAAGCCCATCAGTATCAGGCCTTGGTGATAGCAGCCACGGATTTATTGGCTTTAGCCTTATTAAAAGCGCCCGGTGAGTGGGGAGCTGATATTGCTGTTGGTAATAGTCAGCGCTTTGGCGTGCCCATGGGCTATGGTGGGCCTCATGCTGCATTTATGGCGTGTAAAGATGCTTTCCGACGTAATTTGCCGGGACGTCTGGTTGGCGTATCAGTGGATGCTAGCGGCAATCATGCATTACGTTTAGCCATGCAAACTCGCGAGCAGCATATTCGCCGCGAAAAAGCGACTTCTAATATCTGTACAGCTCAAGCTTTGCTTGCGATTATGGCTAGTATGTATGCTGTGTACCATGGTCCTCGAGGGCTTCGTGAAATTGCTGGCAGAGTCTATGCTTTGACGGCTGTCTTGAGGGAAGCTTTGCTACAGATGGGCTTAAGTGTTAAAAATAAGAGCTTTTTTGATACCTTGACTGTCTCTAGTGAGCAAGCAGAAAATATTTTAGAAGCTGCGCGTGATCGTGAAATCAACTTACGCGATGTTTCTGATGATGAGTTTGGTATCTCACTTGATGAAACGGTCACTCTTGAGGACCTCCAAGATCTTATTGATATTATTGCTGAGGCGCTTCGGCTTCGTGGTCCGTCCATTAATCATTTGTTGCACACGGCAGATGTCCACGTACCAGCTGCATTCGCTAGACAAAGTGCCTATTTGACACAAGCGATTTTTTCCAGAATCAGTTCTGAGACAGATATGCTGCGTTATATGCGTCATTTGGCAGATAAGGACTTGGCGCTAGACCGTACCATGATTCCCTTGGGTTCATGCACGATGAAGCTAAATGCGACTGCAGAGATGATTCCTTTGACGTGGCCCGAGTTTGCAGATATTCATCCCTTTGCTCCTTTTGATCAAGCTCAAGGTTACCAGGAAATATTTCAACGATTAGCCGAGCAGTTAGGTGAGATTTCGGGTTATGATGCCGTTAGTTTGCAGCCTAACTCTGGTGCTCAGGGGGAATATGCAGGCTTATTGGCAATTCAGGCTTATCACCGAGCCCAGGGCCAGGGACAACGAGATGTTTGCTTGATACCTGCCTCTGCCCATGGAACTAATCCTGCTTCAGCTGTGTTGGCCGGCATGAAGGTAAAGGTAGTCGCTGTAGACACTAATGGCAACGTTGATATTGTGGATTTGAAGCATAAAATCCAAGAGGTCGGCGATAATCTCTCTGCCTTGATGATTACTTACCCATCAACACATGGTGTGTTTGAAGAGGCTGTTGTTGATATATGTGAGTTGATACATCAGGCAGGTGGGCAGGTTTATCTTGATGGCGCTAACATGAATGCCATGGTCGGTTTAGCTAAACCGGGTAAGTTTGGTGCAGACGTATCGCATTTTAACTTGCATAAGACCTTTAGTATTCCACATGGTGGTGGAGGGCCTGGTGTTGGGCCGATAGGTGTGCGCTCACATCTGGCGGCTTATCTGCCAGGGGTACTTAGCGAGCGTGGTTATATGAGTCCCGAAGATGGTGAGGTCGGTCCTGTGGCCTCAGCCCCCTTTGGTTCGGCGAGTATTTTACCTATCTCGTTTATGTATATTAGCCTGATGGGGGCGTATGGCTTGACCCGTGCAAGTAAGTTGGCTTTATTAAATGCCAATTACATTGCCAAGCGTTTAGCAGCACACTATCCTTTGTTGTTTACTGGGCGTAATGGACGGGTTGCCCATGAGTGTATCGTTGATATTCGACCGCTCAAGGAACGTTCTGGTATTGATGTAGAGGATGTGGCTAAGCGGTTGATTGATTTTGGTTTTCATCCGCCTACCATGAGTTTTCCCGTACCAGGTACATTAATGATCGAGCCGACGGAGTCAGAGAGTCTGCAGGAATTGGATCGTTTTATTGATGCCATGATTCAAATTCGCAAGGAAATTACAGCGATTGAAGAGGGGCGGGCAGACTCTAGGGACAATGTATTAACCAATGCGCCGCATACCGCGGCCATGTTGGTGGCGGATGAGTGGCCTCATTCATATCGACGTCAAGAGGCAGCTTATCCGCAATCAGTAAAACAGGACACTAAGTATTGGTCACCAGTGGCTCGTGTAGATAATGCCTATGGTGACCGTAATCTCATATGTACATGTTTGCCGCTTGAGGCTTACGAATAAAAGCAGGAGTAATTTAATGCGTGTTTTAGTGCTAGGTGGTGGTGTTATCGGTACCACTACGGCTTATTTTTTGGCTCGGGAAGGGTTTGAAGTGACCGTGATTGAGCGCTTATCAGAGGTGGCTCAAGAGGCCAGCTTTGCTAATGCAGGCCAAATATCCCCAGGGTATTCAACCCCTTGGGCAGCACCAGGAGTGCCCCTGAAGGCGGTTAAGTGGCTGATGTCTAAACACGCGCCTTTAGCCATTACACCCACGCTCGATATGAACCAGTATCGTTTTATGTGGCAAATGCTGATGCATTGCAATGCCAAGGACTACGCTATTAATAAAGAGCGTTTAGTACGTATCGCAGAGTACAGTCGTGATGTGATGGATAGTCTGCGTGAAGAGATTGATATTCAGTTCGAGGGCCGTAAAAATGGTACCTTACAGCTTTTTAGAACCCAAAAACAATTAGACGCCGCCTCTAAAGATATTGAAGTCTTAAAAGAAATGGATGTGCCTTATGAACTTTTAGATGCTAAAGGTGTTGCTGGTGCAGAACCTGCCTTAGCTAAAGTCGCTCATAAAATTAGCGGTGGTCTAAGATTACCGGGTGATCAAACCGGTGATTGTTTGATGTTTACTCAGCAATTAGCTAAAAAAGCAGCCGAATTAGGTGTTGAGTTCCGTTTTAATCAAACGCTGGAACGCTTTGATTATGAAGGTGGTCAGATTAAGGGCGTAATCGTTAATGGCAAGAGAGAAACGGCAGATCAATATGTGGTTTGCTTAGGAGCTTTCACCCCTCAATATATCAAGCCCTTAGGTTTGAATGCCCCTATTTATCCGATGAAGGGCTATTCCATCACAGTTCCCATAACGAATTCGGAGATGGCACCTGTTTCAACTATTTTGGATGAGACTTATAAGGTCGCTATAACACGCTTTGATAACCGTATTCGTCTTGGGGGGATGGCCGAGTTACGTGGTTTCGACTATACTTTAAACTCGAAACGAGAAGAGACTCTTCGCATGATTTGTGGCGATTTGTTCCCAGAAGGCGGTGATTTAAGCGGAGATGTGTCATTTTGGACTGGATTAAGGCCAAAGACACCTGATTGTACACCGATTATTGGTAAAACTAAATTTCCGAATTTATTTATTAATAGTGGTCATGGAACGCTTGGTTGGACTATGGCATGTGGGGCAGCGCAGTTGTCAGCGCATCTGATTGCTGATAAAACGCCAGAAATCAGTGTTGATGGTTTTGATATTACACGTTATTAATTTAATGTTTTTTAATTGTGTTGAGGACTCTTTGCGATGCAAAGAGTCCTTGTTTTTATGAAAAAACTCAAGTGGAGAGGAGAAAAAAGGAAATGAAACAGACTTTATTGATTGCTCTGGCTTATATGTCAGTAGTAATTGGTGGTGGTTTTGCCTCAGGTAGAGAGGTGATTGAATTCTTTACCGGTTATGGAGTATGGGGCATTGGTGGTTCAGTAGTGGCTGCATTTTTATTTGCATTTGTTGGTATGCAAATTGCACAAATTAGCTCGAAAATGCAGGCTAAGTCACATAACCAGGTTTTAGCTCGCTTATTTGGTACGACTGGTGGTGCAGTAGTTGATGTCATCTTGAACTTTTTTCTCTATGGTGTTGGCGTTATTATGTTGGCTGCTGCTGGTGCAACGCTGAATCAGCAGTTTGGGTGGGAACCTATGATGGGCTCTATCGTAATGACAGTTCTTGTCATCCTAACTCTTTGCTTAAATCTTAAAAGTATTATTTACTTGATTAGCGCAGTTATTCCTTTCTTGCTATTTATTATTATAGCGATCATGGTCTATTCTGTATTCACTGGTAATTTTGATATTGCAAATCAAAATGCTCATGCGGCGGAATATACAGTGATTAATTTATTAGGCTGGACTGTGCCTAGCTGGGCCATGAGTGGTGTGCTTTATGCTGCTTTTAACATAGGTGTGGGTTTCCCAATGTTAGCAGTTATGGGGGGGTTAAATAAGTCTGAGCGAGAATCTGGCTTTGGAGGTGTTTTAGGTGGTTTAGGCTTAGGTTTCTTGATCGTTTTCTTGAACTTTGCTTTATATTTAAATATTGATAAGCTGCATGATATTGAAATACCTACCTTATTATTAGCTGGTAAAATTCATGTGGGTTTGACTTATCTAACTGCAATAGCGTTGATTGCTATGATTTATAGTACAGCGGTTGGTATGTTCTTTGCCTTTGCCGTACGCTGGGCTGAACCAAACACAAACAAATTTAGAGTAATAGCTGTTGTTTCTACTGTGATCGGTATTTGGCTAAGTGATTATGGTTTTGGTAATTTAGTTGGTTCTGTTTACCCGTTAATGGGTGTGCTTGGTGTTGTCATTATGTTGGCAATTACTTGGTATTGGTTGAAGACCAGAAAAGCAGCTTAAACGGTTAATTAAGTTATAAAATTGATAAAGCGGTTGAGGACAGATTAGCCCCAACCGCTTTATTATTTATGGCTGCTAGCTGCTTTATTAAGTTACGAGTTAAACAGTTGAGTTAATTCACTCCGGTTCATGGTCATATCCTCTAGCGTATAGCGATCCAGTACGCTTAAAAAGCTTTGCGTTGCTTCATAGAATACGCCTTTTAGTTTGCATGCAGGACTAATTTTACAGAGTGAAATTTGTTGTTTAATCGTAATGTTTTCTCCAGGAAATTTTTTAGATGTTTGAGGAGTGACAAAAACGTTTTTATCGATGGGTGCAAAGCAGTCCACAATTGAAAAATCAGATTCAGTTTGTCGTATGACGGTACCGATATTGATGTTTTTAGGGAGCTTAGCCAAACGAATACCTCCATTTCTACCACGAACACTCTCGATATAACCGAGCGTGGCAAGCTGATGAACAATTTTAGTCAAATGGTTTTTAGAGATGTCATAGGCATCGGCAATGTCTTGAATATTCACCAGTTTGTCAGGTTCGTCCTGCGTTGCTAAATAAATCAGGCAACGCAGGGCATAATCACTATAGGTTGTTAGACGCATAAATAATTTATCCTATAAGATGTTTTACTTTATCCGAAAGCGCCATCTACTCTGTCTTTAGACAAGATAGGGATGTAACTTATGCAGAATAAGACAAAACAAAGTATCCAAGAGGTCTGAGCAATCATCAGCCACATAATGTATGAGCTCATGTCAAAGATCGGTAGGAGCACGCGTGCAACAAAGGCGATGATTAATAGGACAAACATCCAGGGTACAGTTTTAGGTGGTTGATGGATGCTGCGGCCTGTGTGACCCAAGGATACACGAGTGACCATGGCAACGGTCATAAGGGCAATTCCTGACATCGCTAAACCATGGACGGCAAGACTATGAGTACCAATACCCCATGCTTGTAGTGCGTATAAAACTAGACCAAGACACATACCGAAAAAGGCTAAGAAAAGAGACCAGAGCAAGGGCTTTTTCCAGATGCCCGGATGGTACCAGCCGGCTAATCGGATAAGATTAACAGCAGCCGTCGCAAGTGCAGCCAAACTTAAGAGGATGGGGTTTGGTAAAAATACATCCGAGATAAAAAAGATGACAAAAAATCCTAAACTTAGTGAATCTAGTGTTTTAGAGTTTTTGACTTTTACCTCGGTAGTCTGACCCACGCTTAAGCCTTTTTGTATAAAGAAGGGGGTGACGCGACGACCTACCGTAAGAACTAGGCCGATAATTAAATAAAATCCGAGATAAATACCGATACGATTTAAGCTGATGTTTTGACTCAAAATACCGATATAACAGAGTGCGTTAGATACAGTTAATAAAATTATTTTAGAAACAATGCCGATTTGGCGCTTTTGCTTGGCCTTAACTACTGCACGGGTGACTACAAAAGCCATCCAAGCCATAAAAATCATATCGGATATAAAAGCGATGATGACGAGCGTGACAGTAAGCTCTTGGCTTGGATTAAAGGCGGTTAGGGCCCAGATCAGTCGGCTGATAGCCCAGAAACTGAATATGCCTAGCAGGTGCTTACCGTAAGGCATAGTAACGCCGGTCCATGTTTGTACCGCCGTCAATAAGAAACCTGCAATAATAGCCATGGTATAGCCATAAAGCATCTCGTGAGCATGCCAGTAAAATGGTTGAAAAACAACACCACCTAGACTTAATTTGCCCATAAAGACAAAAATCCAGAGTAACATGGTGATAATTGCAAAGACACCGGCACTGGCAAAAAATATTCTAAATCCCATATTTAAAAGGGGATGAGGGGAATGAGGTTTTGCGCCGGGAGGTTGAATCTGCAGCATATTTAACGCTCCTTAATTAAAGATATATATCAAATATATCTTTAATGAGCATGCCGGTCAAGTACTTAGGGGCAGTTGGATAAAATTAATTATCCATTATTTGAATCACTGAAGTCAGGCAGTTTTATACTCAAAATGCACTAATGCCTGCTACTCCATGAGCGTGGTATTGACGGGCTATATTTAGGTCATTAGGTTTGAGACCGCCGATGGCATAAACTGGGCGTGCGGCTTGCTCTGCAAGACTAGCAAACTCCTCCCATCCGAGTGGTTCTACTTCCGGATGGCTAGCAGTTTCTTTGATATGTCCTAGCACAAGAAAATCAGCTTTTAAAATCTGAGCATATAAAATATCAGCCAGATGATGGGTTGATATACCGAGTAGTTTATCCTCGGGGATAGGGCGCTCTTCAAGCGCTATTGCATCAGTAGCACGTAGCTGGACACCGTCAGCTGCTGTCCACCAGTTTCGAGGATGGATACTATTAACTAATAATTTAACCCCATGCTGATGACATTGCGCCATAAAGCCATCAAAAATGACTTTTAATTCCTTGCAGGCAGAACCTTTTGGCCAGTTGGGCTGACGAAACTGGAATAGACGCACACCCTTAGCAAGGGCTTGTTCTAAATAGGTCGTTAACTCTTCAGCTGCACACTCTGGATTTAAATCGGGTGTAATCGAATAAAGAGGCGGAAGGCTTAGCCACTGTAAAGGAGGTAATGAAGCAGGAAGTAAATTGCCTAGTGCAGCGGCTTTTTCTACCCGAGTCCAGGCAAAGAGCTGTTGCTCTAGCCCTTGAGGTTCCCCATCCCAAGCAGTCACTAGGAAAAAGGCTAAACGGACTTTTGTTTTAGGGTATTCATAATCAAATTTTACCCAAGGCGTAGCGGCAGTCACAGTGACGTCCAGTTCCTCTTTAAGTTCACGTATCAGGGCATCTTTTGCAGTTTCACCACTTTCAATTTTACCGCCGGGAAACTCCCACCAACCTGGCCAAGACTTGTCTTCGGGTCGTTGAGCCAAAAGAATCTCGCCATCAGAATTGATCATGACGCCAACGGCTACGTCTAAAAAAGGTTTACTTGCGGACATGGATGCTCCTGATAGTTCTGGGGTAGGGTAATAGCTAATTGTCGAGGTGTCTGGCAGTCCAGTCACGAGCAAAGTGACGTGCGACACGACCAGAGCGCGAGCCTCTTTGTAGAGCCCACTGTAGCGCTTCGGTACGACTCTCTGCGATATGCTCCTCTGGGCAGCCGAGATTTCTTAGCCAATAATTTACAATGGTTAAGTACTCATCTTGGCTGAAAGGATAAAAGGATAACCAGATACCGAAGCGTTCAGATAGAGATACTTTTTCTTCAATCGCTTCTCCCGGATGAATTTCACCTTGAGGGCCGCTGGTGCTTTCCAAGTTTTCAGAATTAAATTCTGGCATTAGGTGACGGCGGTTGGATGTCGCATAAATCAGTACATTATCACCACTATCAGCAATAGAGCCATCTAGAATTGATTTTAAATCCTTATAGCCTGATTCACCTTGTTCAAAAGACAGGTCATCACAAAAAACGATAAAACGCTCTTGGCGTTCCCGTACTAGGTCAACGATGTCGTGCAGATCACTTAAATCTGATTTATCAACCTCGATAAGACGTAAGCCGGCAGGCGAAAATTGGCTTAGCATGGCACGGACAAGTGAGCTTTTGCCTGTGCCGCGGGTTCCTGTCATAAGGACATTATTAGCAGGTTTGCCTTGGACGAACATGCGAGTGTTGCGTTCGAGAATTTCTTTTTGACGCTCAATATGCAGTAGATCGATGGGCTCGATTGTATCAATCTTATGAATAGGCTCTAACCAAGCCGTGTTGCCTTTGCGACGCCAGCGATAAGCAACAGCACTCCAGTCAGTTTCAGGTGGTGCAGGAGGTAGCCATGCCTGTAATTGCAATAGTACTTGATGAGCGCTTTGCATCAGCTCATCTAAACAGGGTGAAGTGCCTGATTGTGACTGTTTTGTAGAATTCACGTTGAGCGTGCTTTCACTTTTTTTATGCATTGTCATAAAAACTAAAAACCTAAAGGCTATAAATGATATCTAATAAATGACTACAAGATTATCACTGTTGAATTTTAAATTGGTGGATTATCCCCTATAATAGAATGATTTTAGATTACTTTGAAAGGGAAGTGAGTTTCCGGTGCCTAGCTATAGTTTTGGCCGGACTCGCTTATCATTCAAAGTGATTTTCTAACCGTTTAAATTTTAATTATCAGGAAGAGTCTTGAGCGCTACGCAGATTTTAAGTCCAATCACAGGTGATATGGAGGCTATTGACTTCGTCATACGTTCTTATCTGAATTCAGAAGTCGTTATGATTCGCACCGTTGGTGAGTATATTATTAGTTCCGGCGGCAAGCGTTTGCGTCCGGCCTTAGTTGTGATGGTGGCAAATGCCCTTGGTTATCAGCAGCAAGATAAGGAGTTCCAAGACCATCATTTATTAGCAGCTACTGTCGAATTTATTCATACTTCGACTTTGTTACATGATGACGTAGTCGATGAGTCGGATATGCGACGTGGTCGTGAGACTGCCAATGCTGTATTTGGTAATGCCGCTAGTGTGTTGGTGGGTGACTATTTATACTCGCGCTCTTTCGAGATGATGGTTTCAATTAACCGCATGGAAGTGTTGCGCGTGCTTTCTCAGGCGACTACTGTGATTGCCGAGGGTGAGGTATTACAGTTGCTTAATGTCCATGATCCTGACGTGTCGGTAGAGCGTTATATGCAGGTTGTGCGTTACAAGACAGCTAAGCTATTTGAGGCCTCAGCCGAGATCGGTGCTATTATTTGTGATGTACCTGAACAACTGAGAGAGGCGGCCGCTGCTTATGGACGCCATATGGGCACAGCCTTCCAGTTAATTGATGATGTACTTGACTACTCGGGCGATGCTGAGGCACTAGGTAAAAATGTCGGTGATGACTTACGAGAAGGTAAGCCGACCTTACCTTTAATTCGTGTGATGGATAAAGGCGCTCCCGAGTACGCAGAACTGATTCGTACTGCTATCGAAACTGGTGATGCCGATTTTGCTGCGGTTGCCGAAGCGATCAAGTCCACCGATGCCTTGCAATACACACGCCAAATCGCTGAGCGTGAAGCAAAACTAGCTGAAGAGGCTTTAGCAGTCTTCCCTGATTCGATCTATAAACAGTCTTTACTTCAATTAGCGCGTTTCGCCATTGAGCGCGACAGCTAAATTTTTTAAAAGGATTTAACCATGCCTGATTATCGTTCTAAAACCTCCACGCATGGGCGTAATATGGCCGGAGCGCGTGCCTTGTGGCGTGCTACCGGTATCCAAGATAAGGATTTCGGTAAACCAATTATTGCCGTTGTAAACTCATTTGTAGAATTTGTTCCTGGCCACGTCCACTTAAAGGATTTGGGCCAGATGGTTGCCCGTGAAATTGAAGCTGCTGGTGGTATTGCCAAGGAGTTCAATACGATCGCGGTCGATGATGGTATTGCTATGGGGCATGACGGTATGTTGTATTCTTTACCGTCTCGTGAGCTGATTGCCGATTCAGTAGAATATATGATTAATGCGCATTGTGTTGATGCCATGGTTTGTATTTCTAACTGCGACAAAATCACACCCGGCATGTTAATGGCTTCTTTACGCTTAAATATCCCTACTGTATTTGTCTCCGGTGGTCCGATGGAAGCTGGTGTAATGCCATCTACTAATGACAGCGGCGAAAAAGTTATCAAGCTTGACTTAGTGGATGCCATGATTAAAGCGGGTGACCCAACGATTTCTGATGAGGAAACCGAGCTAGTAGAGCAAAATGCCTGTCCTACCTGCGGTTCATGCTCTGGTATGTTTACCGCTAACTCAATGAACTGCTTAAATGAGGCTCTAGGCCTTGCTTTACCTGGTAATGGCACTATTGTGGCTACGCATGCCGCACGTAAGGAGCTATTCCTAGAAGCTGGTCGTAAGGTCATGGAATTGACTAAACGCCACTATGAGGGTGATGATTATTCCGTGTTGCCACGTAGCATTGCGACTAAGGCGGCTTTTGAAAATGCCATGACACTGGATGTGGCCATGGGAGGTTCAACCAATACGGTATTACATATTTTGGCAGCAGCTCAAGAAGCTGAAGTAGACTTTACGATGCAAGATATTGACCGCATTTCAAGACATACACCTTGCCTATGTAAAGTAGCACCCGCAACCCCTGAGTTCCACATTCAAGATGTCCATCGTGCTGGTGGTGTGATGGGTATTTTGGCAGAGTTGAATCGTGCCGGTTTATTAGATACTTCAGTTAATCATGTGGCTGGTGAAAGCTTAGCAGATGTTCTAAACCGTTGGGATGTGATTTCTGATAATAGAGCAGAAGAAACTGATAAGTTTTATCGTTCGGCGATTGGTGGTGTCCGTACAGTTAAGGCCTTCAGTCAAAATAATTACTATGAGCAATTAGACACCGATCGTGCTAATGGCTGTATTAGAGATAAGGCTCATGCCTACTCAGAGGATGGCGGTCTAGCTGTTCTGTACGGTAATTTGGCACCTAATGGTTGTATTGTTAAGACCGCAGGTGTTGATGAAAGTATTTTGACTTTTACCGGTAAAGCAGTGGTTTATGAAAGCCAAGATGCGGCCACTGAGGGTATCTTGGGTGATCAGGTCAAAGAAGGCGATGTTGTTATTATTCGCTATGAGGGGCCTAAGGGTGGTCCTGGTATGCAGGAGATGCTCTACCCGACTTCTTATCTTAAGTCGAAGGGCTTAGGTGCTAAAGCAGCGCTATTGACTGATGGTCGTTTCTCTGGCGGCTCCTCAGGTCTAGTCATTGGTCATGCTTCACCTGAAGCTGCTGAGGGCGGTAATATTGCCTTAGTTGAAGAGGGTGATAAGATTGAAATCGACATTCCAAATCGTCGCATTCATTTAGCGATTAGCGATGAGGAACTAGAGCAACGTCGTCAGCGTATGGAAGAACGTGGCGCTGATGCTTGGAAGCCACTTAATCGTCAACGTTATGTATCACAGGCTTTACGTGCTTATGCCGCTTTAGCGACCTCAGCTGACCGTGGTGCCGTACGTGATGTGACTCAGGTAGAGCGTAGAAGATAATCTTATCGTCTATTGATCAGCTTTTTGATCAGTATTGCCCAAAGAGCGATCGCTAGTGGTTAGTGGATCGCTCTTTTTTTTGCGTTAAAAATAAAATTAGGAGTATGGCATCGTGCTTGCACAAAATAATATTCAAAAACTTGATGAGTCGAAGCAGTCGAGCGAGATCTTATATCAAGAGTTGCAAGATGATATTCGCTTTTTAGGGCGATTATTAGGATTTAGTATTAAAGAGTCTGAGGGGCAGTCTTTATTTGATCAGATTGAGCATTTGCGGCGCACTGCTGTGACGATTAGGCGTGCAGCCGTTAATCAGGGTGATAACACTATTGATGTTTCTGAAGTGATGCAGTTGTTGATCGCTGAGATTGATAGGAAAAGCGATCACGAGTTGAAGTCCTTGAGTCGTGCTTTTAGTTACTTTATGCATTTGGCTAATATTGCCGAAGATAGGCTACAGCGACGTCTTGACCACCTTGATCACCAAGTTGAAACACCTAATATCCATGGCTTAAGCGGGACCATTGAGCGCTTGAATCAGTCTGGTGTCAGTAGTCAGACCATCTACGAATACCTTGATGAGCTTAATATCGTGCCGGTTTTGACTGCTCACCCGACTGAGGTGCAACGTAAAAGTATTCTTGATCGACATCAGGTGATCTCCGAGTCGTTGCGTGAGTATCATTTAGTCAATGACCCTCAACAAAAAGAGCTGATTGCTGAGAAGATTTTAGGGCAGATTCAACTACTTTGGTATACGCGCATGTTGCGTTTCGATATGTTGTCGGTAGAAGATGAAATTGAAAACGCCTTAAATTACTATGAGTCGACTTTTTTACAAGTCATCCCTCAACTGTACGCCAAAATGTACAAGTACTTATCCAAAGATGCTGAAGTTGATTCTAACAAAATAGCCAACTTTTTGACCATGGGCTCTTGGATTGGTGGTGATCGTGATGGTAATCCTTTTGTTAATGCAGACACCTTAAAAACAGCGATTTCCAAGCAGGCAGTGACTATCTTTAATCATTACTTACGCGAAGTTCATGCGCTGGGTACTGAGTTATCGCTAAGCGATGCCTTTGCACCAGCTTCAGATGAGTTGCGTGCCTTAGCCGATCGTAGTCATGATCGTTCGCCACATCGTGAGGATGAATCCTATCGTCGGGCGATGATCGGTATTTATTCGCGCCTAGCAGCAACAGCGAAGCAATTAACTAATAAGCAAATCAACTTACCACAGGCTAAGTTTGGTCGTGTTTATGAAAATGTTGATGAGTTTTTAGGTGATTTAAATATTGTCGCCTCTTCTCTAGACACTTACCATGCAGCACGAGTGACTGATTTGCGTTTGCAAAATCTCATTTACGCAGTTAATGTCTTTGGTTTTCATTTGGCAACCATCGATCTGCGTCAAAGCTCGGATGTTAATGAACGTGTTTTGGAGGAAGTGTTTTTACGTGCGGGTGTCGAGTTTAAAGGCCAAAAGCTTATTTATAGCAAGCTAAGCGAAGAGGATAAGGTTGAATTACTACTTAGCGAGTTAGAGGAAATTCGTCCCTTGGTAGCGCCTTGGCAGCAATATAGCGAAGAAACAGAACGTGAGTTAGCTATATTGAAAACAGCGGCAGCTATTCGTAAGGAGTATGGGCACCGAGCGATTACTCAAAGTATTGTTTCTCACACTGAAACGCTGAGTGATTTATTAGAATTACTGCTATTGCAGCAAGAAACTGGTTTAATTGCCATTGAGTGTGATGAGCAGGGTGAACTAAAGCCTTTTAAAGCCAATGATGGCCTTATTGTGGTGCCATTATTTGAGACAATACCTGACTTAGAAGCGGGGGCGCAAATCATGGACCAATGGCTATCCATCCCATGGGTTAAGCAACGGGTCATGCAGTCTCAAGGTGGTTTACAAGAGGTAATGCTCGGTTATTCTGATAGTAATAAAGACGGTGGTTATTTAACCTCAAACTGGTCTTTATATGAGACTGAGTTAGCTCTTGTTGAGGTCTTTAAAAAGCATGGTGTTGCTATGCGTCTATTTCATGGCCGCGGTGGTTCTGTGGGTCGCGGTGGCGGACCAACTTATGAAGCTATTTTGGCGCAACCGGCCGGTACGGTTCAGGGCAAAATTCGTTTGACTGAGCAGGGTGAGGTGATTCAGTTTAAATATAAAACACCTCAAACGGGCTTATGGAATCTAGAGCAAATAGTGACCGCCACTTTGCAAGCCAGTCTTTTAGAGCAAACCGCAGCCCAAACAGGTGAAGAGTCATGTGCACTGGATGCCGGAGCGTGTGGCGAGCGTGGCTATCATGCCATTATGCAGTTCATGTCCTCTCGTTCAGAAAAAGCCTACCGCGGTTTAGTGTATGAGACGGAAGGCTTTGCCAAGTACTTTGTTGAGAGTACGACGGTACGACATATTGCCGAGTTAAATATCGGTTCGCGTCCAGCTTCTAGAAAAGCAGGTCACCGTATCGAGGACTTGCGAGCGATTCCATGGACTTTTTCTTGGGCACAGTGCCGTCTGATGATCCCAGGATGGTATGGTATGGGTACTGCGCTACAAGCCTTTGTTGAAGAGGGCGTGGTAGATGCTGATGGTCATGATTTTAGTGCTCTTAGCCGTGATGAGCGTTTGCAGGTCTTGAGAACGATGGAGCAGGAATGGCCTTTCTTTAATACCTTATTATCCAATATGGAAATGGTGCTAGCAAAAACCGATATGGGTATTGGTCGTCACTACAGTACCTTAGTAGGTGATGAGGCCTTACGCAAGACGGTATTTACACAGATTGAAAATGAGTTCAACCTGACGCTGAGGTATTTTAAAGAGAT
This sequence comes from Alcaligenaceae bacterium, assembly GCA_012518515.1. GTDB lineage: Bacteria > Pseudomonadota > Gammaproteobacteria > Burkholderiales > Burkholderiaceae_B > Oligella. The sequence goes on along the minus strand of JAAYRZ010000132.1, from coordinate 45,273 downwards.
TGTTCAGCACGACTTGTTAGCGGACAATAGCAACCTTAAAAATGCCCTACAAGAACGCTTCTTGTACGTAGACCCACTGAACTTCCTGCAGGTAAAGCTCTTGCATAGACTACGTGAGGTTGAAGGCGATACCTTGGACAAATCCAGTGAGCGCGGTAGTGTAGCTCGCTCTATCTTGATGACGATTAATGGAATTGCAACGGGTTTAAGAAATACGGGTTGATAGCTGATCGTTATTAGGTATAAAAAGAGCCGGTGCTATAAGAGTTTTACAGTACCGGCTCTTTTATATATCAAATCACTTTAATGATGAATAATCATATTGTCCCGATGGATTAAATCATTATCCGTCACAGCGCCTAGAATTTTTTCAATCTGACCACTCGGCTTACCAATAATCTGACGGGCATCTTCTGCGCTATAACTCACTAGGCCGCGAGCATACTCACGTCCCTCTTTGTCGATGCAGGCGACTAAGTCGCCGCGTTCGAAATCGCCACGGACTTCAGTGACGCCGATGGGTAATAAGCTCTTACCTTGGAGTGTGAGTGCGGTAATCGCCCCTTCATCCAGCACTAAGTAGCCACTGACGTGTAAGTGTGCTGCTAGCCATTGTTTGCGTGCTGAGAGGATAGGGATTTTGGCATATAGTTCAGTGCCGATAGACTCACCTTGACTAAGACGAGGGAGTAAATTTTCTACTTGGCCACTGGCAATAATTGTATGTGCGCCACTACGTGCAGCACGCTTAGCGGCGAGAATTTTAGTCAACATCCCGCCGGTACCTACATGAGTGCCAGCCCCACCTGCCATTTTTTCTAATGTAGGATCGCCTGCCTCGGCACGATGGATGAACTGCGCATTTTTGTTTTTGCGAGGGTCGCTATCATAAAGACCCTCTTGGTCTGTCAGGATTATATAAGCTTCGGCTTCTAGGAGATTGGCTACGAGTGCCCCCAATGTATCGTTGTCGCCTAACTGAATTTCTTTGGTGATGACGGTGTCATTTTCATTAATGATTGGGATAACATCAAGCTCTAATAAGGTATTAAGTGCAGAGCGTGCGTTGAGATAGCGATGCCTATCAGCCAAGTCATCATGTGTTAGAAGAATCTGAGCAGTCTGAATGCCGTATTGTTTAAATGCTGTTTCATAAGCTTGAGCTAAAGCAATTTGTCCCACAGCCGCTGCAGCTTGTAGTTGATTGACTAATTTAGGGCGTTTGTTCCAGCCTAGACGGGCCATGCCCTCGGCGATAGCCCCACTCGATACAAGGACAACTTGTTGACCTTGTTGATGCAGATAGGCAATTTGTCCTGCCCAACGAGCGATCTCTTGGCTATCAATACCTTTGCCGTTATTAGTGAGTAAGGAGGAGCCAATTTTAATGACGACTCGATTAGCATCTTTAATCAGTGCAGTTTGCTGGTTTTCGGACATGAGAAAGAGAGAATAAGTCTAGGGTAGAATTTATAATAAGCTTGAGCAGTAGTTGCTCAAGCTTATTATTTTATCATTATTCCTGGGTGTTGAATGGCGCTAAGACTTTAGATCATCGGGATCAATCCGTGGATCGTAGTCTGGATGGTTAGGATCTAGGCGAGGCTCATATTCAGGAGAGTTAGGGTCGTAGCGTGGATCCAGTGTCGCCGTATTTGTGTTAGTGGTGGCAAAGCGTGGATCATCCTCAAGCTCTTCAGGCATTTGACGACTTGGGTCAAAGCGTGGGTCTTCGTGTTCAATCAGGCCCGCTGCTTCATCAGCTGCGTAGTTTTCTGCTGTCTTAACCTCATCCACGAAGTCCTGTAGGGCATAGACTAGTTGATCAACGCCCTCGCCATTAAGTGCTGAGATAAGAAATACTGGGCCGTCCCAAGCGAGACGTTCACATAGATCCTTTTGGAACTGCTGCGGATCCTCGATCATATCCACCTTGTTTAAAACTAACCAACGTGGCTTATTGTAGAGTGCCTCATCGTAAAGCTTTAGCTCACCGAGAATAGCTTCAATATCGGCACTAACCTTGTCAATAGGATCAACCTCAGGATCGATGTTGAAGATATCGACGATATGTAATAAAACACGTGTTCGTGCAAGGTGGCGTAGAAATAAATGCCCTAAGCCTGCACCTTCAGAGGCACCTTCAATCAAACCTGGAATATCCGCAATAACAAAGCTTTTAGAGGGTGAGGTTCGAACCATACCCAGGTTAGGGTAAAGGGTGGTAAATGGGTAATCTGCAACTTTTGGCTTGGCATTTGATGCTTTAGCGATAAAGGAGGACTTGCCGGCATTGGGTAAGCCGAGTAAACCTACGTCAGCCAAAACCTTGAGCTCTAGTCTTAATGACTTTTGTTCGCCCATTTTGCCGTAGGTAAACTTACGGGGAGCACGGTTAGTACTGGACTTAAAGTGTAAGTTACCTAAACCACCTGCACCACCCTCAGCAAGAGTGACACGCTCGCCGTGCTTATCTAAGTCAAATAGCTGCTCACCAGACTCAGCATCATAAATGATGGTGCCTACAGGGACCTTTAAGATAATATCCTCTGCACCCGCACCGTATTGGTCAGCACCACGACCGTTTTCACCGTTTTTAGCACGATGCATACGGTCATAGCGATAATCGATTAAGGTGTTGAGGTTGCGTTCAGCAACTGCATAGATACTGCCGCCACGACCACCGTCGCCGCCATCAGGACCACCTTTTGGAATAAATTTTTCACGTCTAAAACTGGCTGAACCATTACCGCCTTTACCAGCAATGACTTCAATGGTGACTTCGTCTACGAATTTCATAGTAATTATTTTAGTTTTATGGTTAATATCAAGTGTTATCTACAGTTTATAGTATTGTGGAGTAAATTTATTCAACTGCTTTAAATAAGGTGCTTTTATTGGAGTCAATCTGTTGAATCTATGAACGTGCCTGCGAGAGATATCTTGTTATGTTGAGTTAATCGAGTCTTTAAATAAAAAACGCCGCTTCCTAAAAGGTAAACGGCGTTTTTTGTGTTAGTAAGGCTGTATGAGATTAGTCAACAGCAATTACTTGTACAGTAGGCTTGTTTAAAGCGCCTTTAGTAGTGAACTGAATTTGTCCATCAATTAAGGCGAATAACGTGTGGTCCTTACCCATACCTACACCGCTACCTGCGTGGAAGCGTGTGCCGCGCTGACGAACAATAATAGAGCCAGCTGGAACAGTTTGACCGCCGTATGCTTTAACACCTAGGCGTTTGGCTTGTGAGTCGCGACCGTTACGCGTACTACCGCCACCTTTCTTCGTTGCCATTTTTTTACTCCTGTAAAAAAGCGAATACGCTAGTAATTAAGCGTTAATCGCAGAGATCTCGATCTCGGTGAAATTTTGACGATGCCCTTGAGTCTTTCTGTAGTGCTTGCGACGACGCATCTTGAAAATTTTGATTTTATCGTGACGACCGTGTGCAAGAACTTTAGCCGTAACAGTAGCACCATCAACTAAAGGAGAACCTACTTTGAGAGATTCGCCTTCGCCAACGGATAGTACCTGGTCTAAAGAGATTTCTTGTCCGATGTCTGCTGGTATCTGTTCTACCTTTAGTTTTTGGCCGGGGGCAACGCGATACTGCTTACCGCCAGTTTTTATGACCGCATACATGTGAGTTAACCTCAATATAATGTTTAAAATAAATTCGTCTTAGCGTTATTTATGCCAATTTTTCTATGCGTAAATAGAGCTAAGCCCTAAATTTTCACATGAAAAGGCTTCTTTGTCAATAGTTTAGCGGTTTTTTGAAAGTAATTGTAGCGTTGAAACCAAAAGCTGATTTCAGGGTATGGCATGGAGGTTGAGATGGTGGCGATTTTTATGAGTTTAAAATTAAAAATCGCCACTTGATTTAGATGTCATTAATTTGTCGTTGTACTGCTAGGTGCGATACTCGGCATTGATTTTTACATAATCATAAGAGAAGTCGCAGGTATAGACAGTTTCCTGTACATTGCCACGATTTAGGTCGACGCGGACTAAAATTTCTGATTCTTTCATCACGCGTTCACCGTCTTTTTCCTCGTAGTCAGGATGACGTCCACCATTACTAGCGACTAAGACATCGCCTAACCATAAGTTGATGTTGTTAGTATCTAAATCGGGGATATCAGCATAGCCGATTGCAGCAAGAATTCTGCCTAGGTTAGGATCGCTGGCAAAGAAGGCGGTTTTGACTAATGGTGAATGAGCGATGGAGTAAGCTACTTTGAGCGCCTCTTCCTGATTTTTAGCTGATTCGATTTGGACCGTGATGAATTTGGTTGCGCCCTCGGCATCACGAATGATTTTTTGTGCTAAATCAAGAGCGATTTCGGTAAGAGCATCAACAAAAACTTGGTAATGAGGGCTGCTATGAGTGATTTCAATACCACTCTGACCTGTTGCAGCAACGACAAAGGAGTCATTGGTCGAGGTGTCGCCATCAATTGTGATGCGATTAAAAGACTTCTCACAGACTTCAGTCGTTAATTGCTTAAGTAAGAGACAATCAACCTCGGCGTCGGTGCCAATGAAGCTCAGCATGGTCGCCATATTAGGTTTAATCATACCAGCACCTTTAGAAATGCCAGTGATGGTTATTGTGCGACCGTTAACTTCAATTTGCTTAGAGCTAATCTTAGGCACTGTATCTGTCGTCATGATGCTAGAGGCTGCTGGGAACCAATTTTGGGCATTAAGATCAGCAACAGCGGTGGGCATGGCAGCGATCATCTTGTCAGCTGGCAGGGGCTCTAGAATAACTCCCGTTGAAAACGGTAATACCTGATTCTGGTCGATACCTAACTCTGTCGCTAGAGCTTGACATGTTAAAAGGGCACGATCCATGCCATCACTGCCTGTGCCTGCGTTAGCGTTGCCAGTATTAACCAATAAAGCGCGGATTTCTTGATCACAGCGTAAGCGTGACTCACAGATTTGCACTGGCGCTGCCCTGAAACGATTGCGTGTAAATACACCAGCTACCGTTGTGCCTGGGCTAAATTTAAAAACGGTCAGGTCTCGATTGCCTGCTTTTTTGATACCTGCGGAAGCAATACCAATTTCAATGCCGGGTACGGCATGGATGTTTTCCGGACTTGGGATATGAAAATTTACTGCCACTTAATTTCCCACTAAGATTTCAAAGTAAAGAGTACAGGTGCATATTAAAACGCACCTGTCATGTGATTAATTGTATCTTAGTTTTTTTATTTGTCTTTTTGAAGAGCGGTTTTAATAAAAAAAACTTTAGGGTTTACACTAGCTCTTGAAAACTAAGGCGGGCAGCCTTGATCGTTTCCTCAATCACATCATCACTGTGAGCCGCTGAGATAAAGCCCGCCTCAAAAGCTGAAGGTGCTAAATGAACACCATGATTAAGCATATGATGGAAGAATTGATTAAAAGCCTCTAGGTTTGCATCTGATGTTTCAGCAAAGTTAGTCGGTACGGTATCTCTGAAGTACAGACCAAACATGGCACCAGCGGCATCAGCACTAAAGCTAATGCCGGCTTTGTTAGCCTCTTCAGTTAAGCCCTTAATTAATTTTTGTAATTGAGCGCTGAGCTGCTCATAAAAGCCATCACGTGAAATAATTTCTAAGGTCTTTAAACCAGCTGCAACAGATACTGGGTTGCCTGATAAGGTGCCGGCCTGATAAACAGCACCTAGTGGTGCAATATGATCCATGATGTCTGCGTGTCCGCCAAAGGCGCCGACAGGCATGCCACCACCAATGACTTTACCTAAAGTAGTCAGATCTGGTCTGATACCTGTTAGGCCTTGTACACCTTGTGGGCCAGCACGAAAGCCGGTCATGACCTCGTCAAAGATCAAGATTGTACCGTATTCGTCGCAAAGCGCACGTAAACCCTCAAGGAATCCAGCTTTGGCTTTGATGAGGTTCATATTGCCTGCGAAAGGCTCGACAATGATACATGCGATGTCTTTAGGTTGTGCTTCAAAAGCGGCACGAACAGAATCTAGATTGTTATATTCTAGAACCAAAGTGTGCTGCACAAACTCCTCGGGTACGCCAGCAGATGACGGATTGCCAAAGGTCAAAAGACCGGAGCCAGCTTTGACTAATAAACTGTCAGAGTGGCCGTGGTAGCAGCCTTCAAATTTAATGATTTTATTGCGACCAGTAGCACCACGAGCTAAGCGTATAGCACTCATTGTTGCTTCGGTGCCTGAGCTAACTAAGCGTACTTTTTCGATCGAGGGTAAGAGTTGAGTGATTTTCTCAGCGAGCAAAATCTCGGCTTCAGTTGGTGCGCCGTAAGAAAGTCCTAAGGCTGCTGCTTCTTGTACTGCTTCGACCACTTCGGGGTGTGCGTGGCCAACGATGGCCGGACCCCATGAGCCTAAATAATCAATATAGCGTGTGCCCTCAGCATCCCAAATGTATGGTCCATCGGCCTTGGCAATAAAGCGTGGCGTGCCACCAACCGAATTGAATGCACGTACAGGTGAGTTGACTCCGCCAGGAATAGTTAAGCAGGCGCGCTCAAATAAAGCTTGATTAGTTGTCATGTCGATGCCTATAAAAATAATTTAAATTTGAAATAATTGGCTGAGTTGTTGAGCAGTGCTCTGAATCGTATCCGAATCAAATAACCCACTGATGACAGCGATGCTATCGGCACCAGCTTCAACGACTAAGTGGGCGTTGTGACTATTGATACCACCAATACCTACTAGAGCAGGCAGCATGGCGTCAGCAATATCTTGCTTTTGCATATAGGCTTTAGCCTCTGCAAATAGTTCTAATGAAGCTGATACCGCATCTGGTTTGATGCTCGAAGGAAAAAGAGCGCCGAAGGCCAGATAGTCAACTCTCTCTTTAATAGCAAGTTTGGCCAATTCTAAGTCATTGTAGCAACTTACGCCGATGAGTAAATTCTGTCCCTGTTCTTTGCAGGCTTTTCTTAGCTCGGGGATACTGCCGTCATCACGTCCTATATGAACTCCATCCGCACGGCAGGCTAAGGCAAGTTGTACCGAGTCGTTAATAAAAAACTGGCAATCATAGAGTCGACAAATGGCTTTGGCTTCTAGCGCTAAACTCAGAGAATCTGCGGGAATCAGATCTTTTTGTCGCCATTGTAAAACACGCATGCCGCCTTTGCAGGCTTCTTCAATTGCGCTCATCAGTCGGTTCTTATCCTCCCATGCAGGGGTGATACCATACAAGCCTTGAGCGAAACTACTATTTAATTGATTCATGATTTATGGTTTGATGAAAAACTGTTCGTCGTAAATTGCCCAGGATTCAGGGTTTTTTTTAATGATAACAGTACAATTAAGTCATATCAGTTGATAATTATTAATTCATTATTTCTTATTTTAAAGATGAAAACTTGGATGTGTTTAGTTTGTGGTTGGGTCTATGATGAAGCAGAGGGAGCTCCTGAAGAGGGTATAGCGCCGGGTACACGCTGGGAAGATATTCCGGATGATTGGCTTTGCCCCGAATGTGCTGCGCGCAAGGTGGATTTTGAAATGGTGGAGGTCTGATTGATGGAACAAGAAAAGCAAGATTTTTTTACAGAAACCGATAACTTCACCGATCTCAGTGGTTATTTTCTGTTGGCTATGCCGGGTATGGACTCAGGAATTTTTGACGGCAGTCTAGTGTATTTATTTGAACATACGCCAGAAAGCGCTGGTGGAGTGATCATCAATCGAGTGACGGATGTTGAGTTAAGTGAGTTGTTGGAGCGATTCGAGCTGGAGGCACCTGCGGATTTAGAGCAGCAATGGGTGTTTTTTGGTGGCCCAGTGCAGCCAATGCGTGGCTTTGTTTTACACCCCAAAAGTAGTCTTGATGAGGAAGCTATCAGTGATGAGGTCGAGAGTCAGGTGGCCGAGGTGTTGGAGCTCAGTAACTCACGCGATATCTTACAAGACTATGTCTTGGGTAGAGGACCTGATAATGCCTTGATCTGCTTTGGTTACGCAGGTTGGGGCGAGGGTCAATTAGAGGATGAGATAAGACAAAATGTCTGGTTGACTATTCCTGCTAATAATCATGATTTGATTTTTAAGCACCCTGTCCATGACCGCTACCATGCGGCCTTGGCAATATTAGGAATCGAGTTAAGTAGCTTATCGTCTCAGATCGGTCATGCCTAAACTAACTATGCCTGAATTACGATTTCTCGCTTTTGATTTTGGTTTGAAAAAAATTGGTGTGGCGCTTGGCGATTCTTTTCTGAAGCAAGCGCGCCCTTTGACAATATTAAAATCTGAAACTAAGCAGCAACGCTTTGCTCAAGTTGAGCTTGTCTTAAAAGAATGGCAACCCGACCAAGTGATTGTCGGCTTACCATTAACGCTTGAGGGCGAGGAGCAAGAAGCCTCTATCCATGCGCGACGTTTTGCTAATCAACTGCATGGGCGCTATGGTCTGGAGGTTGTTTTAGTTGAAGAGCAGAACTCCAGTATGGAGGCCCAAGCACTAATACGTCAGTTTAAGCAGTTTGATGCTAAGCAGGCACGCCGCTTTTCTGATGAGGATGATGCAGTAGCTGCCGCAGTCATCTTGCAGAGACATTTAGATTCACTGAGCTCTTAAGTGCTAAAATACTGAGTTAAAATTTAGCGATCTTTTAACTCAGGAATAATCATGCAAAATGAATCCCCTAAGCAGACACGCTCAGAGCAGAGACGGAGCCCAGAGGAGCTTCCAAAAGCCGAAGAGCTTTATCAGCGCCTTAAACATGGCGTTGCTGATTTAATTGCCAGGTTTCCGGCGGATGCTGTGCACTTGGTTGGTATTTATTCAGGGGGAGCCTGGCTTGCCGAACGTCTTAAGACTGATTTGGGCATTCAAACGGCTAATGCCTTAATCAATACGAGTCTTTACCGTGATGATTTCCGTAAGATCGGCTTGCACACTCAAAAGATGCCTAGTTCGGTGCCTTTTGATGTCGATAATAAGTACCTTATTTTGGTAGATGATATTTTGTATACTGGCCGTAGTGTCAGAGCTGCCATGAATGAGCTTTTTGATATTGGTCGACCGGCAGCTATTGCCTTGGCTGTGATGATTGACAGGGGGGGGCGTGAGTTACCCGTGCAACCAGATGTTGTAGGTGGGGTGTTTGAATTGCCCAAGACTCAGCGTTTCGTACTATCTCAAAATGATGAGCATGTTTTTGATATTGCCTTAAAAGAGGTTACTGATGTTTAATCCTCAACTTAATAAGCATGGTGAGCTAATCCATTTGCTAAGTACCGAGGGACTGCCGTATGACGTGTTAACGCATATTTTGGATACGGCTGAAACCTTTGTGCCATTGGCCGAGCGAGAGGTTAAAAAAGTACCCATTTTACGTGGTAAAAGTGTTTTTAATCTTTTCTTTGAAAACTCCACTCGCACACGTACCACCTTTGAAATCGCTGCTAAGCGCTTATCGGCTGATGTATTTAATTTAAATATAAATGTATCATCTGCCTCTAAAGGTGAGAGCCTACTTGATACCATCGCTAATTTGACCGCGATGCAGGCGGATATTTTTGTTGTCCGTCACCAAGCTAGCGGCGCACCTTATTTGATTGCCCAGCATGTGGCACCTCATATTCATGTGGTTAATGCCGGTGATGGACGTCACGCTCATCCGACTCAAGCTTTGTTGGATATGTATACCATTCGTCACTTCAAGCAGGATTTTAGTCAATTGACTGTAGCGATTGTTGGTGATGTAGTGCATTCACGAGTTGCCCGTTCTAATATCCATGCACTCAGCACACTAGGTGTGCCTGAGATACGAGTCATTGGCCCTCAAACCCTGATTCCTGCTGATTTATCGCATATGGGAGTGCAGATCTATCATGATATGACCGAGGGCTTGCGCGGAGTGGATGTGGTGATTATGCTTCGCATTCAAAATGAGCGTATGACAGGTGCTTTCTTGCCGTCATCGCATGAGTATTTTAAAAATTATGGCTTGACTAAAGAGAAGCTGGCTTTTGCCAAAGAAGATGCCATTGTGATGCACCCGGGGCCGATGAATCGTGGTGTGGAGATTGCCACGGATGTAGCTGATTCGCCGCAAGCAGTGATTTTAGATCAGGTTACCTTTGGGATTGCCGTGCGTATGGCCGTCATGAGTATTGTTGCAGGAGCATCTGAATAATGAAGATCTTAGTGAAAAATGGCCGTTTACTCGATCCTAAGTATCAAGTTGATGAGGTGCATGATATTGCCATTGCTGGTCAGCGTATTGTGGCGATTGATCCTGAGGATTTTGCAGCAGATCGCGTGATTGACGCAAGCGGTTTGGCGGTGATTCCTGGGCTAGTGGATTTAGCCGTGAGACTACGTGAGCCAGGTTATGAGCATCGTGATACCTTGGAAAATGAGCTTATGGCGGCTTTATCGGGTGGCGTGACACGTCTTGTACTACCACCGGATACGGATCCGACGCTGGATGAGCCAGGTCTGGTCGAGATGTTAAAGCATCGGGCGAGAGCCTTAAATCAGACCTATGTCTATCCTTTGGGGGGTATGACGGTGGGCTTACAGGGTGAGCAAATTACCGAGATGGCTGAGTTAACTCGTGCTGGTTGTGTTGCTTTTTCTCAAGCTAATCGTCCCTTGCCAGAGCTCAGTACGCTTAAGCAATGCATGCAATATGCCAAGAGTTTTGGCTATAGCTTATGGTTAAGGCCTCATGAGCGTAGTCTAAGTGGTGGTGGCGTAGCCGCTAGTGGTGAGGTAGCTTCTCGCTTAGGACTAGCCGGCATACCGGTACAAAGTGAAACCATTGCATTGCATGCTTTATTCGAGCTACAGCGTAGTATTGGTGTGCGCCTTCACTTGTGCCGTATTTCAAGTGCTCAAGGAGTTGAGCTGGTACGTCAGGCTAAGGCAGAAGGACTGCCGGTCACATGTGATGTGTCCATCAACCATGTGCATTTGACGGACGTCGATATAGGTTTCTTTGATAGTAATTACCGGCTTGACCCACCGTTGCGTGGTCAGCGAGATCGTGATGCTATTACTCAGGGACTGCTTGACGGCACGATTGATGCCATTTGTTCAGACCATATTCCGCTTGATGATGAGGATAAATTAGTGCCTTTTGCAGAGGCACAGCCCGGCGCTTCAGGAGTTGAGCTATTGTTCTCTCTAGTTTATAAGTGGGCCAAAGAGCAGGGAATTCCTTTACTAGACGCCTTGACTAAGGTGACATGTGGTCCGGTATCTATTTTGCAGCAGGCGGCACCTGCTTTCTCATCGTGTGGTCAGCTCTCCGTTGGTTCACCAGCAGATATGGCACTTATTGATTTGGACGAGTACTGGACGGTGAACCGTGAAAACTTACTCAGTCAAAGTGTGCATACTCCTTTTATCAATTATCAAGTGCCAGGTCGCGTGAAGCTCACTATCGTCAGCGGTCGAGTAATGTGGGAGGAGTCGGAGTGATTCTAATCAGGCTGTTACGTTTTTTCATACGATTAGTTTTACTCCTTATCTTGATTGTTGCAGGCCTTTTTTTAACAGGCCTAGTTTTTCCGCTGCTAAGCTTGTCGAATCGCGAGCGTTGCGTTAAAACTTGGTCTAAAGTCCTGATTTCGGTACTTGGAGTCAAGGTCAAGGTTGAGGGTCAACCGATACAAAATAGTGCTGTGATGCTTGTCTCAAATCATGTGTCATGGATTGATATTTTTGTCTTGAACAGCTGTCGGACAACATCGTTTGTCGCTAAAAAAGAAATTAAGGACTGGCCAATTGTAGGGCGTTTAGTGGCGCAGGCTGGGACGATTTTTGTCGATCGTTCAAGTCGCGCTGCAATGCGTGGAGTCAATCAGGAGTTGAATGCTTGTTTTGCTCAAGGCATGTGCACAGGGCTTTTCCCTGAAGGTACCACCTCTGACGGTCTTAGTGTTAAAAACTTCTTTGGAGGGCTCTTGGAGGCTCCGCTAAAGGCAAGCGTGCCAATTCAGCCAGTAGCCATTTTGCTTTATTTTAAGGGTGAGCGCAGTGCCTACCCGTCGTTTATTGGTGATGAGACGCTCGTGCACAACATCTGGGTCTTATTGAGTAACTTTGGTATCTCAATGACAGTGAGGTTTTTGGAGCCAATCACGGAGTCAGGTGTGGCGAGTGATTTAAACCGTATAGAAGCAGCTAATTTAAGTCATCAGTTGATTAAGGCCGAAGTTGAGGTTGAGCCCCATACCACTTCAGCTAAGGTCGGGGACTAATTATGTCTTCATCGTCCATACTTTTGAGGATAGCTTTTTAACACTATCCTCAAAGTAGGGAATTTGCACTAGCTTACGGTCGTTTAGACGCATCGCTGTCAGACGACCACCCCAGACACAGCCCGTATCAAGAGCTAATAGTTTAGGACGAATCAGCAGCCCTAGAGTTGACCAGTGTCCAAAGACAATGGTAGTGTCTGCGGCTTGACGATCGGGTAGTTCAAACCATGGCAGAACCTTGGCATTACGACGAATAGGGTGTAGCTGCGGAGCGCCTTTGTAAGCGAAGTCCATGGAGCCGTTGATATGGCACATACGCATTCGAGTCAGTGAGTTAATCACCACTCGGCGACGTTGACTGCCTTTAAAGGAGTCATCCCAGTAATTGGGTTCATTACCAAAGACATGAGCGAGTTTTTCGGTCCATTTATCAGATTTCAATACTTTTTTACTGACTTCTTCTGCTAGTTCCATGGTTTTAGCAGCAGTCCAGGGTTGCATGACGCCTGCATGCACCATCAAGTGGTCATACTCATAATGAGCTAAAGGACGGTTGCGTAGCCATTCAATATAATCATCTCGTTGCTTTGATCTCAAGATTTCGCCAATCGTGTCGGTGTGGTGCTCTTTTCTGAAACCCGCGGCGACAGCTAAGCAGTGGATATCATGGTTTCCCAAGATGGTAATCGCCCGATCACCTAGTTCAATAATGCGTTTCAGTGTTTTGAGAGAGCCCTTGCCACGATTAATAATATCACCGGCAAACCAGAGCTTACAGTCTGGATCGTTTCTGATTTCGGGGTGGTTTAATAGGCTCTCTAGTTGTTGGTAACACCCTTGTACATCACCGATAGCCCAGATATTGGGCATCGATGGGTGCATTGAGTTGATCGCATGGTGGTCTTTAGCGCTTTGTCGTGCTGCGCTTTTTAAGGTTTTCTTAGGCATGGGCTTTAGAGTTAGGGCGATTCTTTTTTTCAATAAGATAAAGAGCAAGCGTTGCTATAGCTAAGGCAATGGTATTAGGAGCAAGTGCCGTGAGCCAAGGGGGTAAGTTATTAAGCATGCCGATATTAAGTGCTAATTGATTAATCATGAAAAAGATAACGCCGAGCAAAATACCGCCAAAAATCTTTAAACCAGCGCCACCTTTGCGTGTTTGCATAAAACTAATTGGGGCTGCTAAGGTGATCATGACCAGCAGAGTAAAGGGGTAAACGCCTTTACGCCATAAAGCCACTACTTGCCGATTGGATTGTAGGTGATTTTCATCTAAATACTGTATATAGTCCAGTAAACCGATAATTGACATGCGGTCTGGTTGCAATTCGCTAGCCAGTAGGCGTTCTTGGGTGAGGCTTGTGTCAATCACGTATCGGTCTAGACTGGTGCTTGTGCTTAATGGCTCCATCGGTGCGTCAGGATCGCTCAGAGCGGCTTCTAAATCAAAGTCGCTGTGAATCAGTCTAAGGTCTGTCAATTGAAGCTCATTGTTCTGGAAGGTACCTTTTTGAGCTAGCAGTAGCTCTTTAAATTTGCCGTTAGCATCGAAGTTATAGACACGAATATTTTCAACTTCCGATTCAGAACTGATTCGGGTGATGTTGATGACTCTAAGTTCACCATCACCCGCTGGCTCTCTGAACCAGTAACCACTATTCATGCGAGCACCACTACTTTTACCCAATAGCTGTAAATTTAACTGACCTGTTTTACTTTCTGCGTAGGGCGTGACACCTTCCGAGAGTAGTAGAGCGAAGATCATGATGGGGATGGTCGCTAGCCAGAGCATACTCAGTAATTTGAGGCTGCTGACACCGGACACCCTCAGTACGACCAGTTCATTGCGTTGGGCCAAACCGGCTAAGGCGATAATGGCACCAATTAATAAAGAAATCGGTAGTAAATCATACATACGTGTCGGTATCTGCAAAGCTTGCATACCGAGTAAGGCACCAAAGGTGAAACGCTCGTCAATATTGTCGAGGTTATCAATCATCTCAAAAAACATGAATAAGCCAACCAACACCAAGGTAACCGCGATGGTGCTACGATAAATTTCGCTGGCAATGTAGCGACGAGCTGTTTTCATAAAGTCTTTTTTCTAGAGGGAAAAGGGTATTTTAGCCGATTCCCAGGCTATTGTTCAGCTTGCATGGCTAGGCGTAACTCGGCAAGTACTTTGGTGGCATCAGCTTCTAAACCATGCCAAATCTTGAAGCTTTCTAAACCTTGTCCGACCAGCATGCCTAAGCCATCAAGTAAATGTGACGCACCAAAGGCTTGGCTCTGCTCCAGAAAAGGAGTGCTGCCATTGGCTTTGTAAACCATATCATAAGCTAATGCATCGGCACTAAAAAGATTTTCTGGGATAGGGAGTGTAACCTGTTCCAGGCTACTGGCGCTGGAATTAATCACAATATCCCATTGGCCTGGTATGTCTTCCAGTCCACTGGAGGTGATTTTCGTGCTGTCTGTGCATAGCTTTCTTGCCTGCTCGGCTAAATCGTCTGCTTTAGAAACTGTGCGATTAGCGATATGCAAAGCGCTGCAGCCTGCATCTAGTAAGGGTAGTAGGGCACCTCTGGCAGCGCCGCCGGCACCAATTAACAAAATCCTTTTGTGAACAATGTCATGGCCATGGTTTTTGATGTCATTAACTAGGCCGATACCGTCGGTATTGTCGCCGTGAATGGCATCATTTTCAAACCATAGAGTATTAACTGCTTGAGCTGATTTAGCTCTCTCCGTTAGATTTTCCTTAGCTAGCTCAAATGCTTCCAGTTTAAATGGAATAGTGATGTTTAAACCGCGACCACCGTTATCAAAAAATTGCTTCACCGTATTGCGGAAATCGTCCGGTTTTACTTCGACTTTATCATATTGCAGATTTAAACCTGTTTGCTTAGCGGCTATGGAGTGCAAGGTAGGGGAGACGCTTTGAGCGATAGGGTAGCCAAAGACGGCACAGCGCACAGTCTCATTAGAGGCCTCATCATCCTCATCTTTGTTGCCGTTTACTGTAGGCTCAGCAATGAACTCCAAAAACTGACTCTCGGTATTTAGTTTCAGTAAATTAATTGCTTCAATTTTGATTTTAATCACTGTGCCACGTTCATACTCAGGCAAGCCATCTACCAAAAGAGTCAGAGGTGCAATATTAAGTCGTACGAGACTGTCACGAATAACCGTTGCTTCAGCTTCTTCGATTCCTTGTTGTTGCAACCAACGTAGTGCCCAGAAACGTTCCACTGTATCTTGGAAGTTACGCCATTGCTGGTTAAGCGCGTCGAAACTAGTCATGACCACTAGTAAGTCAACATCTTTGTTTTTATAAGGGGCCACGAGAGGTGCTGAGACGCCGTGCTGTATCGCGCTAATTAATTGCTGTTGATTCAGTAGATCCACATAGCGACGTAAAGGAGAAGTCATCCAAGCGTACTGGGGGACGCCCATCGTCTGGTGTGGTATGGCGTGTGAGCTTTGTTTAGCACGACCGAATTGTTGTGTACGGAAAATACCTGGTACTTTCAAATGACTTAAGGTACCAGCCCATAAAACATTGGTGTAAATCATCATTTCACCGATTAACATATCAATCGGCAGGTCACGACGACGTTGTACCAGCTCTATTTCTGCATCTTGGTCTTGCCAGTCACCATGTAAAATAAAAGAGAATTCATGACCTTTATTAGTTTCGGGGTATCCACGAACCTCATCACGTTTAGCGGATAGATGGCGAGTCAAGCGCCAAAGCGGGCGGATTAAAAAGTCATAGGGGATGGCTACGGACTCATCAGCCAGATTCGTGGCTGTGAGTAGTTCATCATCAAACATTGATAAACGCAGGTTTTCTTTGACCTTGATACTTTCTACCTTGCTTTCATTGCTGATTATTTCACCACTTTCAAGATTGGCAACAATGTATAAAGAGATACAAGGCTTGACTTCACCGGCATTAAGAGAAAAAGCTTCGATCAAGTTTTCTCCTTGCATGGTGATTTTCTGACCTGGTAGATAAATGGTCGACATGCGTTTACGGGCTGCTAGATCAAGCTCAGAATCTTTAGTGACTACAAGGGCAGGGGCGGCAATATGCACACCAAACTGATAGGTTTCATCCTCTAGGTGCTTGACGGAAAAGGCGTCGTCAATTTCGGTAGTGAAGTCATTGTCTATGGAGTAGGCTTCTATCTCCGCCAAGGGAAGCTCTGGCAGTTTTGGCAAAGGGAGCTCGGGTGTCTCATAGCCTTTGGGGAAGTGCTTTTCTAAAAAGCCCGCTAGCGTAATGGCTAGCTCATTTTTATATACACCTAGCTTAAGGAGCATTTCCTTGATATTTAGACCGCTACGAGAAAGGGCATTTTCAAACGCTTTCCACTGTAAGGTGTTTTTATTAGGTTCAGTTAAAAAGGTTTTGGCATCAGCAGCCATTTCTTCAGGTAACTCAAAGTTAACTAAAGACTCTGTCCATTTTGTTTGTTGCTCTTCTTGTAAGCGCTTTTTCTCAACTGCAGCTAATGCAGCCTCCAGAATTTCGGGAGGAGCAGCACGGTATTGACCCTTGCCACGGCGATGAAAATAGATAGGTGAGGCATGGAGTTGTAGTAAGAGTGCCAGTTTTTCGATGATCTCAGGCTCATGACCATAGTAGTCAAGAGCGAGATCTTCAACTTTAAAATCCTCCTGAGAGGCAAATTCCCATAAAAAAGCGGCATCAATTTCGTCTGCAAGTTCTTGTGCCTTAGGGAGAATATCCGCTATAGGGCAAGGCTCTTTGGCAAATTCAAAAATGACATTGTTGCGTTTGACTTTACTGCGTTTGCCGGTGCTCAGCTCAATTTGATAGTTGGCTTCAGTTTCAGATAATACTCTGGCGACTCTGAACTGGCCGCCTTCTTCAAAAATAACATTCATGACATTTAATTCTTTTTGGCTCTACAACACGGTTAATGAGTTTTGATGGTGTTAATGCCCATTTTAGGCATAGTCGGCAAAGTTCAGGATGTCTTCAATATAGTCACTAAAGCAACTAAAACTGTGATCAATACCTGCTACGACGATCTGCTTAGCACCCTGATAACGTTTAGTCATTTCTTGCCAATCAAGTACTTCATCGCGGTCGCCGGCTAATAATAAATAGCGTTCAGGTGTGATGTGTGAGAGGAATAATGCTTCTAATTCATGCAGGTCAGTGAGTGTGAACTCAAACGGCCTCTCATCATGAAAATAAGTCAGTTGACCTAATTGTGTTGATAGGTCACGGGTTGCAAAAATAGCAGGGTTAATCAGTACTGCCCGACAATTATGCTGTTCTGCCAAATAGCTTGCATAGTAGCCACCTAATGAAGAGCCGATAATGGTTAATGGGTGGCTGCCATCAAAGTTTTTAGCGATGATTTCATTGCATTCCTTAATCGCTTGTGCGGGTGAGGGCGGCAACTGAGGCATAAAAAAATGGTCGGATAAACCACGGTCGCTCATGGCCTTTGCCATTAGTTGTGCCTTCATTGATTGAGGCGAGGAACGGAATCCATGTAAATATAAAATCATCGTCTTAAGCGTGCTTTTGCTTCAGGTTTGAAATCAGTTTGCTATGAAAACCACCGAAACCGCCATTGCTCATGATAAGAATATGGTCGCCCGCTTGGGCTGTTTCAGTGACGGCTTGTAGTAACTGCTCTAAATCGTGGTGTACTTGAGTTGGCTGAGGCATATCAGCAAAAACTTGTTCAGCATCCCAAGTGATACTGTGCTTACCTTGAGTTTCGTTATAACAAAATACGATATCCGCCAACTCTAAAGCAGCTGGTAGTCGTGCAGACATTGTACCTAGCTTCATGGTGTTTGAGCGAGGCTCTAATACAGCGACAATACGCGCTTCACCGACCTGCTGACGTAAGCCCTCTAATGTGGTCGTGATGGCAGTAGGATGATGTGCAAAGTCATCATACACAGCAATGTGGTTGATGGTGTCGCGTAACTCCATGCGCCGTTTGATGCCATTAAAGCTTTGTAAGGCTTCACAAGCAACTACAGGATCCACACCAACATGCTCAGCAGCACTGATAGCGGCCAGTGCATTTTGTACATTATGACGACCAATTAAGGACCACTGAACTTCGGCAACCAGTTGTTGTTGGTGTAGAACCTGGAAATGACTGCCAGAAGCTTCGACTAAGCGGTAATCCCAGCTAGCATAGTGAGCCGATTCTAAGGAACCTGCGCCTAAGCAAGACTGCTCACTCCAGCAGCCCATAGCAATTACTTCTTCTAAAGCGGTCTCAGCAGTAGGATATATGACGCGCCCGGACTGAGGCACAATTCGAACTAAATGATGGAATTGCTTTTGAATGGCCGCTAAATCTTCAAAAATATCGGCATGGTCAAATTCCAGGTTGTTTAGAACAGCGGTACGTGGACGATAGTGGACAAATTTTGAGCGTTTATCAAAAAAAGCCGTGTCGTACTCATCTGCTTCAATAACAAAATACTTTTTGCTCTCGTCGAAGCGAGCTGAAATACCGAAGTTTTCCGCGATGCCCCCGATTAAAAAGTTAGGCTCAAGACCGGCATACTGCAAAATCCAAGCTAGCATGGATGAGGTTGTTGTTTTGCCATGGGTGCCTGCAACTGCTAGTACATGTTGTTTGTGTAAAACTTGCTCACCGAGCCATTGAGGGCCGGAGGTGTAGGGTAGGCCAAGATCTAAAATGGCTTCCATCAGGGGATTACCGCGACTGACTACGTTCCCGATAATAAAAAGATCAGGCTTGAGTTCGACTTGTTCGGCGCCATAGCCTTCGATGAGCTCAATACCTTGTTCTTCTAATTGGGTGCTCATTGGCGGATAAACTGCCATATCGCAACCGGTAACCTTATGACCGGCGGCACGCGCGATGAGGGCTAGTCCGCCCATAAAGGTGCCACAAATACCTAGAATATGAATATGCATAAATTTTTCTCCTGCGGGCTACTATTTTAAGCATTTTATTGAGTCTGTCGCTATGCTCGCTCTATTTATGGCTAAAATCAGCTTGTTAATTAACTTCTTGCAGAGACTAATGGTTGTTTTTAAGAAAAGAGCGTTGTCTTATAAAAGCATTATCTTAGCTAGGCTAAAGAGCCTAATAGGCAGGATTGTTGCCTTGTCTGTCGTCGTCGCTAGTGCTGTTTTACTCAGCTCAGTAGCGCCTGCTCACCTGGCTTTGGCACAAATACAAAGTGGCCTAAAGATTCAGGAGACGGCTGTTAGTGAGATCGATGAGGCGAGTTTAGCGCATTTGTTGAGTACCCCCTTAGCGAGTTTAGATGGGAGCGAAAGTCGTATCAGTGACTATCAGGACAAAATCATCGTACTCAACTTTTGGGCTAGTTGGTGTCCGCCTTGTGTTGAGGAAATGCCTGATCTAGAGCAAATTCATCAAGACTTTTCATCAGTACAGGTGATTGGCTACAGCGTTGATACGGAAGCTAATGTCCGTCGCTTTTTAGATAAGGTACCTGTGGATTTTCCTATCCTGATTGGTGAGCCAACTGCCTTACGTTTGCTACGACAATTAGGGAACCCTTCGGGCGGCTTGCCTTTTAGTTTGATATTTGCACCAGATGCAGAGCTTAGATACAAAATCATTGGTCAAGTTAATACTGAGGAGTTACGGGACAAGTTAGTAGAGATGGGAGCGTAGATGTACTTTGTATACCGCCTTGTTTTCTATTAAAATAGTAGAAATTAATGGACAGAAGCAGTCTTTTGACGTTAAATTAACAGATTGTCAAAATTTATAATGACGTTATGCGTATTTTAATCATCAATGGCCCTAACTTGAATATGTTAGGTTTGCGTGAGCCTGAGGTCTACGGTGCCCAGACTTTGCCAGATATTGAGTCTGCCTTGCAGCGCTTAGCGACTGAGCTTGAGCTTAGTGTAGAGTGCATGCAGAGCAACTTCGAGGGTGAGCTGGTTAGTCGTATTCAGCAGGCGCGAGGGCAGTTTGACGGGATTATCATTAACGCAGGTGCTTATACCCATACTAGTATTGCAATACGTGATGCGCTTGCAGCGGCAGAGGTGCCTTTTGTGGAAGTTCATTTATCAAATGTGCACGCGAGGGAATCATTTAGACATCAATCTTACCTCTCAGATAGGGCGATTGGTGTGATTTGTGGTTTAGGTTCTTTTGTCTATGAAGCCGCATTACGCTATTTTGTACAAACAAAAAGAATTTAAAATTAAGGATTACGGGATAACCTTATGGATCTTAGAAAATTAAAAACACTGATTGACTTAGTTGCTGATTCAGAAATTTCAGAACTTGAAATCACTGAGGGCGACGGTAAAGTCAAGATTGTTAAGTCAAAGCCACAAGCTGAGACGACGACAGTTTATTCGCCAATGGCAATGCCACAAATGTACCCCGGCGCCATGGCCGCAGCTCCTCAAGCAGCAGCTCCAGCTCCTGAAGCAGAAGCAGCACCCGCACAGGAAGAGGGTTATGTAGTTAAGGCACCGATGGTAGGTACTTTCTATCGTGCGCCAAGCCCTAACTCACCTCCATTCGTCGAGGTTGGCAAGCAGGTGAGCGAGGGTGATACCTTGTGCATTATTGAAGCGATGAAGCTATTAAACGAAATCGAGACCGATGTTAGCGGTGTAGTGAAGAAGGTTCTCGTTGAAAATGGCGAGCCGGTTGAATTTGGTCAGCCGTTATTCGTTATTGCTTAATCGCCTTATCGTTCAATAAACGGTTAAATTAATTTATGTTTGAAAAAGTACTTATTGCCAACCGCGGTGAGATTGCCCTGAGAATTCAGCGTGCATGTCGTGAGTTAGGTATTAAAACAGTGGTCGTGCACTCAGAAGCAGACCGTGAGGCCAAGTATGTTCGCCTAGCTGATGAGTCGGTGTGTATTGGACCTGCGCCAGCGCAGCAGAGTTATTTGCATATGCCAGCGATTATTGCGGCAGCGGAAGTGACTGATGCTGAGGCCATTCATCCTGGTTATGGTTTCTTGGCTGAAAACGCAGATTTTGCTCAGCGAGTTGAGAAAAGTGGCTTCGTTTTCATTGGCCCTCGTCCTGAGTCGATTGTGACGATGGGTGATAAGGTCAGTGCTAAGCAAGCCATGATTAAAGCTGGTGTACCTGTGGTGCCTGGCTCTGATGGTGCCTTAGGTGATGATCCACAAGAGATTCTAGAAACTGCCCGTCGTGTCGGCTTGCCAGTGATAATCAAGGCATCCGGTGGTGGTGGCGGTCGTGGTATGCGTGTCGTAAATCATGAGTCAGAGCTAGTCAACGCTGTGCAGATGACGCGCGCTGAAGCTAAGGTAGCCTTCGGCAATCCCGAAGTGTATATGGAAAAATACCTCGAAAAGCCTCGTCACATTGAAATTCAAATCTTGGCCGATGGTGAGGGTAAGGCTGTTTGGCTAGGTGAGCGTGATTGTTCTTTACAGCGTCGTCACCAAAAGATTATCGAGGAAGCGCCAGCTCCCGGCATTGATCGTGAGTTGATAACTCAAATCGCTGAACGTTGTGCTGAAGCTAGTCGCCAAATGCGTTATCGTGGCGCTGGTACCTTTGAGTTCTTGTATGAAAATGAGGAGTTCTACTTTATTGAGATGAACACTCGTATTCAGGTAGAGCATACGATCACTGAGTGTATTACTGGGATTGATTTGGTACAAGAGCAGATTAAAATTGCTGCTGGAGTACCATTTGCTCTGAAGCAAGAAGAGATTCAGATTTTGGGACATGCGATTGAGTGCCGTATTAACGCTGAGGACCCTTATACCTTTATGCCATCACCGGGTTTAGTTACTA
Source organism: Alcaligenaceae bacterium (assembly GCA_012518515.1). Taxonomy (GTDB): domain Bacteria; phylum Pseudomonadota; class Gammaproteobacteria; order Burkholderiales; family Burkholderiaceae_B; genus Oligella. The sequence continues at coordinate 23,214 of JAAYRZ010000132.1, read as the reverse complement.
AGTGGCATACGCCAGGTGGTATGGGTGTTCGTACTGACTCTCATGTGTTTTCTGGTTATCGCGTGCCGCCTCATTATGACTCCATGATCGGTAAAATCATTACTTATGGTCAGGATCGTAAGCAAGCGATTGCACGTATGGATATCGCGCTGTCCGAGATGATTGTAGAGGGAATTAGTACTAATATTCCTTTACACCGTGAATTACTTCATGACCCTGTGTTTATTAAGGGTGGCATGGATATTCATTACTTAGAGAAAAAGTTAGCGAGTCGCTCTAAAAAGTCAGCTGACTAAGCTCTATAGTAGATAGTTTTTACCCAACCTTCGGGTGGTGAAGCCGAGCTTAGACTCGGCTTCTTGGTTTATAGATAACATTTAAGAGACATTTATGCGTGAATTAATCATTCATTGTAATGAAGAAATAGCTGAAGATATTTCCGATTTCCTGTTGGACCAGGGAGCACTTTCAGTTTCGGTTGAAGATGCTGACCGTGATACCGATGATGAGCGGCCACTTTATGGCGAGCCTGGGATGGAGATCCTAGCTTATGCTTGGCAGCGCAATAATGTGATTGCGCTCTTGGATGATGAAACCGATACGCAAAGCTTATTATTATCTCTAGCCGTTGCTTTCGGTGAGGATGAGTATACGGTAGCCAGTGTGACTGAGGTTGAGGATAAAGACTGGGTACAGATTACGCAAACGCAATTTGACCCGATGAAATTGGGTGAGCGTATTTGGATTGTGCCTAGTTGGCATATGGATAGTCATGATGTTCTGCAAATACGTCAGAATAAGTCCAATATGGTGATTCAGTTGGACCCAGGCATGGCCTTTGGTACAGGCTCTCATGCTACTACGCGACTTTGCGCTGAGTGGTTGGAAGAGCATATGCTTGAGGGCAAATCGGTTTTAGACTATGGTTGCGGTTCGGGGATTTTGTCGATCATTGCCTCAAAATTACAGGCTTCAGAGGTGGTGGGGATTGATATTGATGCACAATCAGTTGAGACTGCACGTAGTAACGCCCTGATTAATCAGTGTCAGATTTACTATGGCTTGCCAGATGAGTTACCAGAGGGACGCTTTGATGTGGTTGTGGCTAATATTCTTGCCAATCCTTTAAAGGCATTAGCCCCCTTACTAGCTAATCGCGTGTCTCCGGGCGGTTCTTTGGTGTTATCAGGCATTTTAGAAGGGCAGTATGAGCAACTAATCGATTTCTATAGGCCATGGATTCAGCTTGATGTCTGGAATTCGGATGAGGGTTGGGTTTGTCTTCACGGTAAGGTTGATGCTTGATTATCGTTAATTTTCTAGAAATCTTACAGATAGCCTATGAAAACTCGCTGCCCTGAATGTGATACCACACTGAGTGTGACTCCTCCGCAATTAAAAGCACGTGGCGGCAAGGTTCGTTGTGGTGTGTGTCATACGGTGTTTAATGCGCTGGACTATCCTGTGGCACATAAGTCGCATGATGAGTATTACAGCGATGGTCCAGAGGACCTTGTGTTGCAGGATGAGCCCTATTTACACGACTCTCATCGTTATGATGAGGCGTATGACAGGGTAGTGCATGATGACTATGATGATAGTTATTATGTGGAGCAGAGGGGGCGTCGTCGCAGCGGTGGGGTGTTTTGGGTATTGACCATTTTTATCCTATTAGTGGCTTTAGTCTTACAGGGTACCCTAGTTTTTCGAAATCAAATTGCACATTATTTCCCCTCAAGCTGGCCCATGTTAATTCAGTTTTGCTCTATAGCGAACTGTGAGCTGGGAGGTACCCGCTCGATTGATCAATTTAGTCTACGGAATGTCTCTCTTAATGTGCGAAGTGATGTTCCTCCACAGGATTCACAGACGGCACTTGTTTTACAGGCAAGGCTAGTCAATCAAGAAAATAAGCCTGCTGAGTGGCCATCGCTGTTACTTAGTCTGAAAGACGCTCGTGGGCAGGTGGATAGGCAGCGTATTATTAGCCCTGAAGAATACATTGTGTCTGAACTCAGAGTGCAACCGATGGCAGCACTCTCCGAGTATCCGATCCTTTTGCATTTGAGTTTAGCAGGTGCTATGGCCACAGGCTATGAATTAAAACCTTATTACGAAGAGTAGTTATGTCAAAACAATTAAACGAAGTATTAATCTGCGGCTCATTAGCCTTTGATACCATTACCCGATTTGAAGGGAATTTTCAGGATCATATTTTACCGGATACTATCCATAGCTTAAGTGTGTCGTTTTTAGTTCCTACTATGCGTAAAGAGTTTGGCGGCTGTGCTGGTAATATCGCTTATAACCTAAAGCTGTTGGGGGGAGAGCCAGTGCCTGTAGCGGCTGTGGGCAAGGACTTTGGTGACTATCAGCAGCATCTTGAGGCCTTAGGTATCGAGCAGCGCGCGATTGCGGTGTTGGATGATGTGTTTACTGCACAATGTCATATCACCACCGATTTATCTGGTAATCAAATCAGTGCCTTCCACCCAGGAGCTATGAGTTTCGCTGCGGATAACGATATCAGTCAAGAGCAGGCAGTCTGGGCAATTGTGGCGCCGGATGCCAAAGACGCCATGTTTAAGCATGCTGAGCGTTTGCATGCAGCGGGTATTCCATTTATTTTCGACTTAGGTCAGGCGATGCCGTTATTTGATGGCGATGACTTATTAAAAATGATTAAAATTGCTCGTGTATTGACAGCTAATGACTACGAAATGGCTGTGATTGAACAAAGAACGGGTAAAAAGGTTGAGGAACTCGCTGAGGGACTTGAAGCAGTTATAGTCACTTTAGGAGCCGAGGGGGCTGTGCTCTATCACCAAGGTCAAAAAACAGAGATTAAGGCAGTAACGGCAACTGCTGTTGAGGATCCTACAGGTTGCGGTGATTCCCATCGTGCTGGTGTATTATATGGCCTGGCTTCGGGCTGGTCATGGGAAGATAGCGCTCGCCTAGGAAATGTCATGGGTTCTATCAAAATAGCTTCTGGTGGACCACAAAATCATCATCCAAGTCTAGAGGAAATTCAGCAGATTTTTGTAAACAATTACGACAGTAATCCTTGGGCCTAATTAATTCTTAGCCTAATCATAAAATAAGCGCCTGATATTAAAATATATCAGGCGCTTATTTTATATGCGATGTGCTGTCTCAATGACTACATCATTAGTCTAAACACAGGCGAGCCGACGCTTTTGAGTCCTACTAATAAAACCTGACAAAGAATAATCAACACCATGGGTGATAGATCGATTGTTTGCATTTTGTTTAGGATAGGTAGACTACGAATCGGTGCCAAAATAGGCTCAAGCAAGGCTCTGAATAAGGTCATGGCTGGAGATAAAGGGTTAATCCAAGACATAATCGCGTAAAAGAGGGTGAGCCAAAAAACTAGATTAAGAATGTTTTTAGCTAATGTCAGTAGTGCTTCCAATGGGATATAAATTAATAATGCCTGCGTCTGGCTTCCCATGATGAGCAAAATCATCAATAGTAGCTGCACTGCGCAGGTCAGGTAGGCAGCGACGAGGGATGCAGTGTCAAAGTGTCTGGAGCTCGGGAAAACTTTTCTTAATGGTAGAACTAACCAATTAGTGAGTTGTGTGACATTAGATACCAAGGGATTAAAAGCTGGGATACGTAACCAATAAAACCAGGCACCCAGTATCAAGGCAGCACAAAATAGCGTGCAGATGATTTGAATTAAAAAAAGAAGCATTGAAGTCATAAATAAGAGTCTCTTTTAGGTGTCTTCGGCGGATAATATGCTGCCCAAGCAGAGCGAAATAAAAAAGCCGACTTACATAGTCGGCCGGAGAGCCGGGCAAATGAAATTAGCTACTATTTTAGCAGATCATCTCATGCCCTTATTTTTAATTAAGCACTTTAAAAAGGCTTAATTACTCGGCTGCGTTGTTTTTTCCTACTGGGAAAGGCCATCTCTGCTCGGCTGAGTCATTAGAGATACTGACTTTTCTACTAACTACCTTTTTAGTGGCTGCAGGTGGATTATCGACTGGTTTAGCAGCAGGGGTCTTTTTGACCACGGTTTTTTTAGTCGCAGCTGCCGTTGTTTTACTTGCTACTTTTTTGGCGCTTGCTTTCTTGGCCACTGTTTTTTTAGCAGTCGTCTTTTTTACCACTTTTTTAGCAGCGGTTTTTGTCGCTTTTTTCACTGCTTTTTTAGCAGTAGCTTTTTTGCTTGCAGCAGTTTTTTTAACTGCAGGCTCTTCAGAGGTGGTTTCTACCTCAGTCGTTTTAGTAGCGGTTTTCTTGCTCGTAGCCATTTGTTCGCTCCTTGAAAATTTGAATGCTTAGTAGATTAAGATTACTGTATTTTTAGCTTTATATCACTGATTTTTAAGGATATTAAATCATAAAACCTTGTTCAGACGCTCTAAAACCACATCTCGTCCTAAAAGGGCCAGTACGGCATCAACCGAAGGGGTTTGCTTTTGGCCTGTAGTGACGACACGAATAGGGATTCCGAGTGCCGGCATTTTGACTTCTTTGGCAGTGAGGGTTTCTTTGATGGTAGCAGCTATGGCTTCAACAGACCAATCGTCAAGTTTTTCAGCGCGCTCTTTGAAGTCAGCCAGAATAGCTAAAGCATCAGTGGTTAATACCTGCTTTTTAAGCTCTTCATCAGCCTCTTTGAAAGGGGCAAAAAAGAGCATTGCAGAATCTGCCAACTGTTCTAACGTCTCAGCACGATCTTTAAATAGATTCAAAATTGCTACGACATCAAATCCATCAGTTTGACCGCCGCGTGCTTCAATGCGCGCTTGTGTCGCTTTAACTAAGTCCTCATCACTGAGATTTTTAATATAGTGAGAGTTAATCCAGTTCAACTTTTTCGGGTCCCATTGTGCCGCAGCCTTAGATAAGTGCTCAGTATTGAACCATTCGATAAACTGCTGACGAGTAAAGATTTCGTCATCACCATGGCTCCACCCTAAACGGGCTAAGTAGTTAACCATGGCTTCTGCCAAGTAACCATCGTGGTGGTATTCCATCACGCTGACAGCGCCATGGCGTTTAGAGAGCTTTTGACCATCTGGGCCGAGAATCATGGGAACATGACAATAGACTGGAATCTCGGCGTTAAGCGCTTTGAGGATATTGATCTGGCGTGGGGTGTTGTTGACGTGGTCATCACCGCGAATAACGTGGGTGATGCCCATATCCCAGTCATCAACTACAACACAGAAGTTGTAAGTAGGCGTGCCGTCTGGTCGAGCGATAATTAAATCATCTAACTCTGCGTTAGCGATGGTGATGGGACCCTTAACCATATCGTCCCACATAACAGAACCTTCGAGTGGGTTTTTAAAACGCACCACCGCTTGGCGACCTTCAGGAATCTCAGGCAGTGTTTTACCTGGCTCAGGGCGCCAAGTACCATCGTATTTTGGCTTTAATCCCTTGGCTCGAGCGCTTTCACGCATGGCTTCTACTTCTTCTGGTGAACTGTAGCAGTAGTATGCTTTACCCTCGTCCAGTAACTGTTGAATCACTTCCTTGTAGCGATCGAAGTGCTTAGTCTGATAAAAAGGTCCTTCATCATGCTCTAAACCCAACCACTCCATGCCTTGTAAAATGGCATCTACGGCTTCTGGGGTTGAGCGTTCGAGGTCAGTGTCTTCAATTCTTAAGACGAATTGACCCTGATGGTGACGGGCGAAAGCCCAAGAAAACAAAGCAGTACGGGCACCGCCTAGATGTAAGTAACCTGTTGGAGAGGGCGCAAAACGAGTTCTAACGTTGGAAGTTGTCATGATTATTAATGATTTTTATACAAAATGTGCCACAGATAAAGTGGCTGTGATCTTGGTTTGAATTGTAAGCTTTACATTGTAGAATACATATATCATACCATTAACAATGCTGTTAGCTGTTTGTGAGTTGACCTTAGTGCTAGCATTCCTCCTTGAGTTGCTCTTATGTATAAACATCGTCTGGCCTCTTTATTCGATCCAAGCTCCATTTTAGTCATTAGTGATACAGATTTACCGATCTCAGTGCATATACCGACTCGTTTAGAACAGCATGTTGAGTGGATTCGTTGGGATGTGGCAGCCCATGATACTTTATTAAGTGACTCTCAGGAGCGGACAGCCGATGAGATAGGGCTTAAGACCTCTGTCGTTGGAATAGATTCACCTGATTTGGCCTTAGTCTGCTTATCCTCTAGAAAAATAACCTTGGCTCTGCAGCTGCTCTCGAAGCGACGACCTAAGGCGCTGATTATCTTACCTTATACAGACACTGATCCGGACACTATTAGTTTATTACCTCAGATTGCTGATTGGGCTAAAGCGCATGATTGCTTATTGCTAGGGCCGCGAGCTTTTGGGGTGCAGCGCCCGATGCGGGGCTTAAATTTAAGTCGTATTCCACTCGTGCAAGGGGGTAAGGTGGCGGTAGTCTCCCAGTCCCGAATGATTCTCATGTCGGTGCTAGACTGGGCTGCTCAGTCTGGTGTAGGGATTTCTACAGCGGTATCTACGGGTGAGGTTGCTGGCGTTAGTCTACCCGAGATTATTGAGTATTTGGCTGGGGATAGCTATACCTCAAGTATTGTTCTTTATTTGGACAAGCTGAGTGAGGGGCGAGCTTTGTTGAGCGCCTTACGAGCTGCCGCTGGGGTTAAGCCAGTTGTAGTGTTTAGGGCAGGTCGTATGGATAGTGAGCTCTTAGGTGATGATAGTGTCTTTAATGCTGCTGTTAGGCGTTCGGGAGCAGTTCGGGCAAATTATATACTAGAGCTTTTCTCAGCCCTTAAAACCGTTAATCACATCCGTCGTCCTCGAGGAGGTCGTCTTGCTATTTTTGGTAATGGTAGAGCTCAAACACAGTTGATGTGGGACGTATTGGGTGCGGATGGTGATGTTGCCAAACTGAGCCATCTATCGCGAGATACGCAGCATACTTTAGCGGTGCACCTCGGCGCGGGTTCGATTACTACTAATCCGATCATTGCCTACAAGCCTTTTACTAGTGAAAGATTAGTAGCCGCTTTAAAAATTATAGTCGATGACCCTGCGGTGGATGCCGTGATGTTGATTTTGGCGCCTGATGAATCCAGTGATATGGAGGAGGTCGTCAAGGGTCTAGCAGAGTACGCGCCTAAAGCACCTAAGCCTATATTTACGACCTTGTTTGGAGAGGCGATCATGCATCCATTACGGCAAGTTATGGATGATGCGGGTACGCCAGCGTTCAGAAACCCAGAGACAGCTTTTTTTGGTTTTAGTACGATCAATGCTTATCACTATAATCAGCAACTTTTACAGCAGGTGCGAATTCCTTTGTTGCTCGATACGGTGCCCGATGAAGAAGGGGTTCATCAGATCATTGCAAAGGCTAGGGCAGAGGGTAGAGGCACATTGAACTTTGAAGAAGCTAGGAAAATCCTAGCTTGTTATAACGCTGATGTGGTTTGGGGTGATGAACTAGATGAGCGCAGAGAGGAAATTGATGCAGAAGCGCCTTTTGTCCGTATTACAGTAGAAAAAGATCCGATTTTTGGCCCTTGGATTTATTTTGGTGAAGGTAAGCATGAGGTCAGGGTCTCAGTGCATGATCAGGGTCAAGAGCTTCCTCCGCTTAATGCGTTTTTAGCGGCACAACTGATAGAGCGTAGTCGTTTTTGGCGTTTAGAATTACACTTTTATGCTGAAGAGCATCACTTTGTGAAGCTTCAAAAGCTACTTGAGGTGGTTAGTGAGCTGGTGAGCCAGCATCCCGATATTGATAGTATGGAAATTAATCCTATTGCCTTGGGCTTAAATAATTTGATTGCTGATGAGGTCAAAATTCGTATCAGTGAGGAGCCTCAACTTCGTGGTGTGGACAGCGGTTATAAGCATTTGGCAATTCATCCATACCCCCATTATTTAATTGAGCATAAGCAATTCAAGGATGATGTACCTTGGACTTTAAGGCCGATTAGACCAGAAGATGCAGAGGCATTGCAGAATTTTATTCGTGGTTTGTCCGATAGTTCGCGCTATATGCGTTTTGTTTCGATGATGAGTGAGTTAACGCCCAAGATGTTAGCGCGTTATACCTATGTGGACTATGACAAAGAGTTGGCCTTAGTAGCGACGACGGAGGTGCCTAATCCGGCACATCGCGGCTTACCGCAAGAAATAATTATCGGCTTGGCTCATTATTTACGTAATAATGACGGGGTGGGTGCAGAGTATGCTCTAGTCATTGCTGATGATTGGCAGCGTCGCGGCTTAGGTCGATCGCTGATGACTAAGTTGATTGAGCTCGCCAAACGACAGGGATTGGATTATATAGAGGGCTTGGTATTGGCTAATAATCGACCGATGCTCGGGCTCATGATGAGCTTGGGCATGACTAATGCTCCCGATCCTGAGGACCCCAGTGTCCGTAGACTCTGGATGTCCTTCAAGTAACTAGTGAGTTATTTGGCGTGTTTGCTGAGGAAGTCGTTAATGTCACGAATTTCTTCTGCACACACTTCATGCTGCATCGGATAGTCGTGCCATTCAACCTCATAGCCCCATTCGCGTAGTCGATCACGACTCTCTTCGCCGCGGGTCATTTGTACGACTTGATCAAGTGAACCATGCACCATTAGGATAGGTGTGTCTTGGTTAGCAGAGTGACGTTCTTCAGCAGTTTGTTCGGCAATTGGTAGGTAGCCCGAAAGACCAATGATGCCACCTAGCTTTTGTGGGTAGCGTAGGCCAGTTGATAGTGCCATGGCAGAGCCCTGTGAGAAGCCGGCTAAGAAAATATTTTCTGCAGGGATGCCACGCTCGATTTCGCGCTCAATGAGTGCATTGATATCATTAATGGATTTGCGAATGCTAGTCTCGTCTTCTCGATTACTTCCAATGTCCATCGTTAACAGATCATACCAAGCGGGCATGACGTAGCCGTTATTGACGGTGACAGGAATTGAGGGAGCATTAGGGAATACAAAGCGAATAGTTAAGCCTTCCGGTAAGCGGAAGTAAGGTGGCACGGGCACGAAGTCATGTGCATTGGCTCCCAAGCCATGCATCCAGATGACACTGTGAGTGGGTTCCTTGTCTTTTTTAGGGTGAATCAGTTCGATACAGTCTAAAAGTTCTTTACTCATAAAAAAACATATCCTTAATTTTGTTTGAGTCGTTTGAATTGTTACTCGATTAAATCTTTTAAGAGTTGAAATAGAGCGCGATAATGCTTGCGCTGTGGCGTCTGGTTATCACTGAGTGTGGCATTAGTGCTTTGCTCCTTGCGAGCAGCGCGCACCACACTGCGTAGCGCTTGAATGTCTACGGTGGGATATTGCTCGATCAGTTTGGTCACATCATCATCACTTTCGATGAGGCGATCACGAGTTAACTCCAGTCGATGTAAATAGTCGTTTTGCTCCTTGGACCCAAATTTCCAAGCATCCATGAGCTGACGCACAGCGTCGGTATCGACTTGGCGCAATAGTTTTGCTGCATAATGTATTTGTCGACGCTTGGCACCATGGCTTTTAAAGTTTTTTGCTTCTTCTAAGGCTTTGATGCTGTCTTCATCAAGGGGTAATTGGCGAATTCTATCCACTGATAGCTCGACGATTTCTTTGGTTAAATCCACAATGGCGTGTAGCTCGCGTTTGACCTGCGATTTACTAGGGCCGTCGTAAGCACTTTCGTCTGGATCGGGGGAGTTGCTTTGGTTGGAATCTATAGACATAGAGATAATAAAAGGTTTATTAATATTTGCTTGTCGTATATGATAGCCTGAGAGCTAAATCTATTGGCAAAAACCATCAAATCATATTTACAAGGTTTTTAATTATTAATGAGTGTAACTAGTTCAGATTTTGATTTAATCGTACAAAAAGCCTTGGCTAAGGCCAAGCAATTAGGTGCAAGTGATGCCGCAGCATCGGTTTCAGAGTCCTCCGGTTTAGTTGTAGGTGTACGACAGGGCCAGGTCGAGACGGTAGAGCGGATGCGTGATAATTCCTTGGGCGTTACTGTCTATCGCGGTAAAGCCAGTGGCTCTGCATCTACCTCGGACTTGAGCGAAAAGGCCTTGACTGAGACTGTTGAGGCTGCATGGAATATCGCCCGTTATACCGCTGAGGATGAGGCGGCCGGTCTACCGGCTCCAGAGGATTTAGCCACAGACTTTAGAGACTTGGAACTCTATAAGCCTTGGGATATAGATCCGAATCATGCGACAGAATTGGCGCTACAAGCGGAAGAAGCTGCTTTAGCTTATAGCGACAAAATTACCAATACCGAGGGTGCACAGGTAGATACAGGCGGTGGCCGTTTTGTGATGGCTAATAGTGCTGGCTTTATGGGCGGTTATCAGTTTAGTCGTCATGGTGTTTCTGCTTCTGTTATCGCCGGTAAGGATGATGGTATGCAGCGTGATTATTGGTATACCTCCAATCGCTATCCTGAGCGTCTCGACTCTCCACAAAGCGTAGGTGAGATGGCGGCTAGACGTTCAGTGATGCGTTTAGGCGCACGTCAGATACCTACTGGACGTTATCCAGTGATTTTTGAAGCGCCGTTAGCACTAGGGATTATTGGACACTTAACACAAGCAATTAGCGGTGGTGCCCTTTATCGTAAAACCAGTTTTCTAGTGGACTCCTTGGGGACTCAGGTGATGGCACCTCACTTGAGTATACATGAGGATCCTTTTGTTCTCGGCGGTATGGGGAGTAGCACCTTTGATAACGAAGGCGTTGCCACTGTAGAGCGTGATTTGCTCAAAGATGGTGTGTTGCAGGGGTATTTGCTCTCCACTTATACTGCTCGCAAGTTAGGTATGCGTAGCACGGGTAATGCAGGCGGTTCACATAACTTGATTATTCAGTCAAGCCTTACTCAGCCAGATGATGATCTTAAGGCCTTATTAAAGAAAATGCACCGTGGTTTATTAGTGACCGAGTTAATTGGTCATGGCGTTAATTATGTGACAGGAGATTACTCACGTGGTGCTTTTGGTTATTGGGTGGACCATGGTGAGATTCAGTATCCGGTAGAGGAAATTACCATCGCAGGTAATCTAAAGGACATGTTCCAGCAGATTCAGGCCATCTCTAATGATTTAATTACTAGAGGCTCTAAAACGAGCGGTTCAATATTAATTGAGCAAATGTCGGTAGCAGGCTCATAATAACGGGCTTAGGGTAAATAGCTAAGGTTAAAATGTTATATTTATGCTAGGATATCTCGCATAATTTTTTAGGAGTTTTTGATCATGGAAAGACGTTCGTTTTTGAAAAAAGCGGGTTTAGGTGTAGCTGCCGGAGCGACTGCTACGGTTTCTGCACCTGTTATTGCACAGGATGGTCCATCAGTGCGTTGGCGCATGGCAACGAGTTTTCCTCGTAACTTGCCTGCTTTGCATAATGCAGCCGTACGCTTCTCAGAGTATGTTAGCCAGATGACCGATGGTAAGTTCCAGATAGACGTCTTCCCAGCGGGTGAGATTGTGCCTGCCTTCGAAGTGCTAGACGCAGTCTCTAACGGCACTGTACAGTGTGGTCATACCTGCGGTTATTATTATTTCGGCAAAAACCCGGCGTATTGTTTTGATACCGCAGTGCCTTTCGGTTTAACAGCGCGTCAGATGACAGCGTGGTTGATCGAAGGTAATGGTATGACGCTGTTGCGTGAGCTGTTTGCTGAGGCCAATATTGTTAACTTCCCATTGGGTAATACAGGCGCTCAGATGGGTGGCTGGTTCCGTCAAGAAATTAAATCTCTGGATGACCTTAAGGGCGTTAAGATGCGTACCGCCGGTTTTGCTGGTGAGGTTTTATCGAAAATTGGTGTAGTGCCTCAGCAATTGGCGGGTGGTGATGTCTATCCAGCGCTTGAAAAAGGTACTTTGGATGCGGTTGAGTTCGTCGGACCTTTTGATGATGAAAAACTAGGCTTTGTTAAGGTCGCTCCTTACTACTATTACCCTGGTTTCTGGGAAGGTGGTCCAGCGGTTTCTCTCTACACTAACCAAGACGAGTTCGAGAAGTTGCCGGCAGTGTATAAGCATATTCTAGAAACAGCTTCTTTCCGTGCGACTCACGATATGTTGGCAATCTACGATTACAATAACGCAGGTGCTTTGCGTAATCTGATTGCTGAGGGTGCTATTTTGCGTGAGTTCCCTCGTGATATCTTAGAAGCAGCGTATAAAGCGACTGGTGAGCTTTACAAAGAGTACTCTGATAATAGCGAGATCTTCAAAAAGCTACACGATGACTATATTGGTTACCGAGATTCAGTAGCACCATGGTTTAACGTGTTAGAAACGTCATATACTCGTTTCTTAGCATACGCTATTAATCGTCTCTAGATTGCTGTTGAGATGAGATTGTAGGAGCTCTTTTTAATTAGAGCTTTTACTAAAATACAACGCTAAAGGGTTGTTTTTACATCCTTTTAGCGTTGTTGTTATTTTCTTTGTCGGTTTATGTTATAGTTATCGGCTTACTCTAGCTCGTACTGCCAGTTCTTTTTAATAATGGCATGGCGAGTGAGAGGATTTTACTTTTAAGGATAAGAAATCATGAAGACTTTTGTGGCAAAACCCCATGAAGTCAAGCGTGACTGGTATATTATCGACGCAAAGGGCAAAGTTTTAGGACGTGTAGCCAGCGAAGTTGCACGCCGTTTGCGCGGTAAGCATAAGCCCGAGTATACCCCTCACGTTGACACAGGCGATTACATCGTAATTATTAATGCAGCTGACGTAGTAGTTACAGGTGCAAAGTTTGAAGACAAGATGTACTACCGTCATACCGGCTACCCTGGTGGTATCCGTGAGACAAACTTCCGCAAGATGCAGGAGCGTTTCCCTGGTCGTGCTTTAGAAAAAGCAGTTAAAGGCATGTTACCTAAGGGTCCTTTAGGCTACGCCATGTTCAAAAAACTCAAGGTGTATGCTGGCTCTGAGCACCCACATACTGCTCAGCAACCGCAACAGCTTGATATTTAAGGATAAGTCATGATTGGTGATTGGAATTATGGCACGGGTCGTCGCAAAACCTCGGTAGCTCGTGTTTTCTTGAAAAAAGGTTCTGGTAATATCGTTGTAAACGGTAAAACCCTAGACAACTACTTCGGTCGTGAGACTGGTCGTATGATTTCTCGTCAGCCATTGGCGTTATTGGATATGTTAGAAAGTTTTGATATCCAGGTTAACGTTCGCGGTGGTGGTGAGAGTGGTCAGGCCGGTGCGGTTCGTCACGGTATTACTCGTGCACTAATCGACTATGACGGTTCACTAAAACCTGAGCTTTCTAAAGCTGGTTTTGTTACCCGTGATGCACGTGCTGTTGAGCGTAAGAAAGTTGGTTTACGTAAAGCGCGTCGTCGTAAGCAATTCTCTAAGCGTTAATTTTTTACGTTTACAGTTATGCGAAGCCGCAACCAAATATAATTTTGGTTGCGGTTTTTTCGTTTTTAGCGTTAATTATTTCTGCAGGCTAGCGATTCAAAACTTTTTTGCTTCCTGTTTGTCCAATCTTGATAGTGATCAATTACAATTAACGTTTTAGGTGCGTCAAGGCACAAAAGTTAAAATAACAGGATTTCTTCATGACTGCTTCTAATCAGAAAATTAAAGTAGGTATTGTGGGTGGCACGGGTTATACCGGTGTGGAATTATTACGTATTTTGTCCCAGCACCCTCAGGTTGATTTGCATGCCATTACTTCTCGGAGTGAGGAGGGGGTAGCGGTTGCTGATATGTTCCCCAGTTTGCGAGGTAGAGTAGATCTGCGTTTCGTAACACCTGATAATGCAGCGCTCAGTGCTTGTGATGTGGTGTTTTTTGCGACGCCGCATGGAGTGGCTATGTCTCAAGCTGAGGAGTTGATTGCTGCCGGTGTTAAGGTGATTGATCTAGCGGCAGATTTTCGTCTCCAGGATCTTGAGGCTTTTGAAAAATGGTACAAGATGCCGCATAGTTGTCCTGATGTATTAAGAAATGATAGTGCTTATGGTTTGGTAGAGCTTAATCGAGAGAAAATTAAAAAAGCCAAATTGATTGGTAATCCGGGTTGCTATCCGACAACCGTGATTTTGGGTTTGGCTCCTTTGTTAGAAAAAGGGCTAATCGAGTTGGACGGTATTATTGCCGATTGTAAGTCAGGCGCATCAGGGGCTGGTCGCGGCGCTTCAGTCGCTAATTTATTATCAGAAGCAGGTGATAATTTTAAAGCCTATGGTGTCAGTGGTCACCGCCATCATCCGGAGATTAGTGAGCATTTAGCAAGCATAGCAGGTGAGGCGGTTGGTTTGACTTTTGTACCGCACTTGGTGCCAATGATTCGTGGCATGTTCTCAACCATCTACGTACGTATTAAGCCAGAGGCTAGAGAGACTGATTTTCAGGCACTTTTTGAAGAGCGTTATGCTGATGAACGTTTTGTTGATGTAATGCCCGCAGGTAGTATGCCTGAAACCAGATCGGTGCGTGCGTCAAATGAATTGCGTATTGCTTTGTCGCGTCCAGGTGGGGGTGATACATTGATTATTTTGGTGGTTCAAGATAATTTGGTTAAGGGGGCGGCTGGTCAAGCTGTACAAAATATGAACCTTATTTTCGGCTTGCCCGAGTCTATTGGCTTAGACTTTGTGGCGGTCCTGCCGTAGATGGTTGCCCGGCTGTTTCTATTGCTGCTGGGAGTGGCAATAGGTGGTGGCTTGACATACTATCAGCAGCAATCTCAATTGCTCCACGAGCGAGATGCTTGGCAGGCAAAATTGGCGGCTCAGCTTGAGGACGCAGAGAGTCAGGCGATTATTAATTATCAGGCAATTGAAAATCTTTATCATGAGCAAAAAGCCAAAGCCTTATTGGATAATGCGATGATTACTCAGTATAGTCGTGAGATTGAGCGATTAAATGATGAGGTCACTCGACTCTATGGTGAGTTAGCTTTTTATGAAGAGATGATTCCCGCCGGTCCGGATGGTGCTGTTAGCCTAAGAGCTTTTGAGGCCCAACAAGAGGGCAGATATATCAGTTTCAAGGTGATGCTCTCACTCAGTGGTCGTGGTTTGCAGGAGCCTTTTTCAGGCCGTTTGCAGTTTACTGCTACAGGTGAAAAGGATGGTGAAGAGCAGACGATAGATATTTACCCAGAGGTTCTGCCGGCAGCAGAGCAAACAATTCAGGATGGCTCTTTAATTGGTAGTATTGCTCAGGGTAGTGATGAGTTAAGGAGTGTTGACTTGAAAGCTGCTAGTATGAGCCCCATATTAGAGTTAAACTTCACTCGAATTCAACGTCGAGAAGGATTATTAGTGATTCCTTTTGGTTTTATGCCTAAGGAGTTGACGCTTAAGGTTTTAGAGGGTTATAGCGTTAAGCTAAGTAAGACGATAGAACTCTAAGCGGCTGTATTTAAAGAATTAATTAGTTTTAAAGTCACTATTATAATAGTGGGTATACTAGAGTGGCTTGGTCACCATGTGTTAAAATTAATTAACTAGTTATTGTATGTATGCTTTTTAGAAGCATTGGAGCAAGATGATGAGTATTGAGCAAGTAGATTTACAGACACCTCCTAGTCCTTTGGTGTTTACTGACGCCGCTGCGGATAAGGTGCGCGATTTATTGATTGATGAGGGTAACCCAGATTTAAAATTACGCGTTTTCGTTCAGGGTGGAGGCTGTTCGGGCTTCCAGTATGGCTTTACTTTCGATGAGGAAGTGAGCGATGACGACACGAGTATTGATAAAAAAGGTGTTACTTTGTTAGTTGATCCGATGAGCTTCCAGTATTTAGTGGGCGCTGAGATTGACTATAAAGAAGATATCGAGGGTGCGCAGTTCGTTATTCGTAACCCTAACGCAGCCACTACATGCGGCTGTGGTTCATCCTTCGACGTCTAGTTTTTTAGCTTATTAGTCTAAGCTAGGCTGGATGTAGGGAGCCTGCCACATTTGCGTGGCGGGCTCCTGTCATTTCTGGGGTGCATATAGGCAGTCTTTGTCTAAATGCCCAAGCTAACCAGGCAAAAGCCATAGACTCCATTGCTTGGGTTGGTATGCCTAATGCATCACTGGTCCTTACTGGGTAGTTTAAAGCTGCGCTTAGCTGCGTCATGATTTCTGGGTTTGCAGCGCCACCTCCAAAAACAATGAGTTCTTTGCTGTCCTTAGCATAGTCGTTTAAGCAGGTGACGATGCAGTTAACGGTGAAGGCAACGAGGGTGGCTTGAATGTCGGCTGCTTTATAGGTGCTGGTTTCAGGGTGTAGTTCAAAGAAAGTATCTAGTTTTTCTTCTAACCATTGACCATTAAATAAATCTCGACCTGTGGATTTTGGTGGCTGAAGTTTTAGCCAATTCTCTGATGTGATAAGGAAATCTAGTAAGCCTTCATCGATTTTACCAGTAGCGCCCCAGCGCCCATCGAGGTCAAATTTTTCGCCTAAGTGCTTGTGGCACCAGTAATCTAGTAGCATATTGCCGGGCCCACAGTCAAAGCCGATGGTAGGACCTTCAGGCTGCAAGAGACTTAAATTTGAAATGCCCCCAATATTTAAAAGAGAGCGTCCTTGTGTGTTGTCACGAAAAATGGCGTGATGAAAGGCCGGAATGAGTGGGGCTCCTTGACCGCCAGCGGCGATATCGCGACTCCTGAAGTCTGATATCACATCAATGCCGGTGAGTTCGGCTACTAGCGCAGGAGCATTTAGCTGAATGCTGTATCCATGCTCAGGGCGGTGCCTTACTGTTTGTCCGTGAATGCCGAGAGCATTTATATTATCCGCTAATAGGTCATTTTCTAATAAAAGATTTTGACTGACGTCGGCATACAGCTTGCCTAATTCTAGCGACACTTGAGCTGCTAGTCTAAGCTCGTCAGGTCCGCTTTTGTTTAGTCTTAAAATAGCCTCTCTTAGGCTAATCGGTATATCAAGACTGCTAGTCGCGATTAGTTGTACTGCATTAGGTTCTTCCTGTGTGATTTTAACTAATGAAGCATCTACACCATCCGTACTGGTTCCGGACATGATGCCGATAAAATAAGGAGATTGTAGGTTCATAAAAAGCACCTCGGGAAACGATAATTCGGTTTAGGAAAGGTTATAATCTAACACACAATAGGCGCAGTGCCCTTTGCGGTTTTTGCGCTATTGATTTTATATAAACAGTTTTTGGAGTTTATCTATTCATGTCTGAGCAAGAAATTCAGATCAGCCAAGAAGTAAAAGACGAGATGCGCACCGTTTTACGCGGCTGTGATGAGCTGTTGGTCGAAAGTGAGCTAATGCAGAAAATGCAGCGTAGCAAGGATACCGGTATACCGTTACGTATTAAGTTGGGCTTAGACCCAACGGCACCGGATATCCACTTAGGCCACACCGTTGTGCTTAATAAAATGCGTCAGTTGCAGGACTTAGGGCATCAGGTCATATTTTTAATCGGTGACTTTACGGCATTGATCGGTGACCCTAGTGGTCGTGATACTACACGTCCTCCCTTGACCAAAGAGCAAATTCAGATAAACGCCAAGACTTATTATGAGCAGGCTTCCGCAATATTGGATCCTGAGCGCACAGAGATTCGTTATAACTCCGAGTGGTGTGATAAGCTGAGTTCACGCGATATGCTTTCCTTAGCATCACGTTATACCGTTGCTCGTATGCTTGAGCGTGATGATTTTACCAAGCGCTACAAAGGTGGAGTTCCTATCTCCATTCACGAGTTTTTATATCCCTTATTGCAGGGCTATGATTCGGTTGCCCTAAAAAGCGATATTGAATTAGGTGGTACTGACCAGAAGTTTAATCTTTTAGTCGGTCGAGATTTACAAAAAGAGTATGGCCAAGAGTCACAGTGTGTGTTGACCATGCCCTTGTTAGAGGGCTTAGACGGTGTCGAGAAGATGTCTAAGTCTAAAAACAACTACATTGGTATTACCGAAACCCCTGATAGCATGTTCGGTAAGATTATGTCAATCTCAGATGAGTTGATGTGGCGCTTTTTTGTTTTATTATCGACTAATAGCATGGAGGCGATTGAGGGTTTTCGTCGTGAAGCTGAGAATGGCCGTAATCCTCGTGACTTTAAGGTCATGTTGGCACAAGAAATTATTACTCGTTTCCATGACTCTGCGTCGGCAGATAGTGCCCTGCAAAAGTTCGAGGCACGATTCCGCGATGGTCAGATTCCGGATGAGATGCCTGAGGTTGAATTAAGTGGTGCGCCTTTATCAATTGTTCATGTCTTAAGAGACTCAGGTTTGGCAAGCTCAGGCTCTGAGGCTAATCGCAACATTCAGCAGGGCGGTGTTCGTGTTGATAGTCAGCGTATTGAGGACAGGGCGCTTGAGTTGGGTGTAGGCACTTATGTGGTGCAGGTCGGTAAGCGCAAGTTTGCCAGAGTCACAATCAAGTAAGTCTTTACTGACAAAATTATCATATTTGGAGATATTATCATGAAGTTAAGTAGTCATTCGATTCAGCATAATCAAGCTATCGATCCACGCTTTGCTTTTGGCAAAATGGATAAACAGAGCAATATTGCCTTATCTTCTAATATCAATCCGCATTTTAGTTGGACTGATGCGCCTGAAGGTACTAAATCCTTTGTGATGATTTGTGTTGATACAGACGTACCAAGCCAACCAGACGATGTCAATCAGCTTGACCGTGAGGTGCCAGCTGATTTGCCGCGAGTCGAGTTTTACCACTGGGCCTTAATTGATATTCCCGCTGATGTTAGTGAGATCAAAGAGGGCGAGCATTCTAAAAATGTGACGCCTAAAGGCAAGGGTGGCCCTACTGCTCCTAATGACTTGCGTCACGCAATCAATAACTTCACGGACTGGTTTGCAGGTGACCCAGATATGAAGGGTGATTATTTTGGCTACGATGGTCCTTGCCCACCGTTTAATGATTCATTAATTCACCATTATCACTTTACGCTTTATGCTTTAGATGTTGAGCGTCTTGCACTAGAAGGCAGTTTTACTTGTGCGGATGTGGTGAAGGCGATGGCTGAGCATATTTTAGCTGAAGACACCATTACCGGTACCTATACCTTAAACCCGCGCTTGGCTGAGTAATCACAAGCGTAGTTTGGTCACTGATTTTTTATTTAGTATTTAATTTTTTCACTCTATCTACCTACCATTAGGAGTTTTATTAATGTTTGAGCGCAGCAATACACTGGACAAAGTGGATCCGGAATTATGGTCAGCAATACAAAAAGAAGATGAGCGTCAGGAGCAGCATATTGAGTTAATCGCTTCTGAAAACTACACTAGTCCGGCAGTGATGCAGGCTCAAGGCTCACAGTTAACTAACAAATACGCCGAAGGCTATCCTGGTCGTCGTTATTACGGTGGTTGTGAGTACGTAGATATTGTTGAGCAGTTAGCGATTGACCGTTTAAAGAAGTTATTTGGTGCCGAGGCTGCTAACGTACAACCTAACTCTGGTTCTCAGGCTAACCAAGGGGTGTATTTAGCGGTTCTTAAGCCGGGTGATACGGTATTAGGTATGAGTTTGGCCGAAGGTGGTCACTTAACCCACGGTGCGCCAGTTAACGCCTCAGGTAAGCTTTATAACTTTGTACATTACGGTTTAAATGACAAAGAAGAAATTGACTATGATGAGTTAGAGCGTTTGGCTCAAGAGCACAAGCCAAAGTTAATCGTTGGTGGTGCGTCTGCTTATGCTTTAAAAATTGATTTTGAGCGTATGGCTCAAATTGCTAAGGCATGCGGTGCTTATTTCATGGTGGATATTGCTCACTATGCAGGTCTAGTAGTGTCAGGTCAGTATCCTAATCCAGTGCCTCATGCAGACTTTGTTACCTCTACTACTCACAAATCACTGCGTGGTCCACGTGGCGGTGTGATTATGATGAAGGCAGAGCACGAGAAAATCATTAACTCAGCTATTTTCCCAGGTCTACAGGGTGGTCCTTTGATGCACGTGATTGCTGGTAAGGCGGTTGCTTTCAAAGAAGCGATGGAGCCAGAGTTCCAGGAGTGGGGTAAGCAGGTTATCAAAAATGCTGTCGTACTAGCTGAAACCTTGACTAAGCGTGGCTTGCGTATTATTTCTGGTCGTACTGAGAGTCATGTGATGCTAGTGGACTTACGCAGTAAGGGCATTACTGGTAAAGAAGCAGAAGCAGCTTTAGGTAAGGCGCATATTACAGTTAATAAAAACGCAATTCCTAATGACCCAGAAACACCTTTTGTAACGAGCGGTATTCGTATTGGTTCACCAGCTATTACCACACGTGGCTTTAAAGAGGCAGAAGCTGAGATTACTGCTAACCTAATCGCTGATGTATTGGAACATCCTCATGATGAGGCTTTCCTCGAAGAAGTTCGCGCTAAGGTTAATGCTTTGACTGCGCAGTTTCCTGTTTATAAATAGTCAATAACTAGTTTATTAAGACAGATCATCTTGTTGTTTTAGCAAGGTGATCTGATACCTAATTATGAAATGTCCTTTTTGCAGTAATACTGATACCCAGGTGGTTGATTCACGTTGGCAAGACGAGGGGAATGTGATCCGACGTCGCCGTCGTTGTCCGGATTGTGAAAAGCGTTTCACTACCTTTGAGCGAGTCGAAAAGGTCATGCCGGTCGTGGTAAAGCGTGACGGTAGACGTACGGAGTTTGATTTGTCGAAGGTTGAGGCTAGTATGAATATGGCGCTTCGTAAGCGTCCAGTGAGTACTGAGGCTAGGGATAAGGCATTACTGGATATTCAAGACGCCTTGTTTAACCTTGGCGAAAAGGAAGTCAGTACTGATGCTGTGGGTGAGCTCGTAATGGAAACGCTCAAGGAGCTTGATCAAGTTGCTTATGTGCGTTTCGCATCGGTATATCAAAGCTTTGAACATATTGATGAGTTCGTCAAGGCAATCGGTGAGATGCAAAAGAAAAACGGCTCTCTCAAAAATTAACGACTCTACATGAGTAGCATTCAAAAAAATCAATCCCTTGAGCTTGACAAGCGCTGGATGCGTGAGACGATAGAGCTCGCTCGACAATCCCTTTATTTGACTTCTCCCAATCCGCGTGTGGGTTGTTTAATCGTGCGTGATGACAGGGTGTTAGGTCGTGGCAGTACACAAAAGGCTGGTAGTGACCATGCCGAGGTACAAGCGATTAAAAATGCCATAGCCAATGGTCACAAAGAAGCGATTAAGGGGGCGACTTTTTATGTGTCGCTTGAACCTTGTAGTCATTATGGTCGAACGCCTCCTTGTGTCGATGCCATTCTTTCTCATCAGCCGGCACGTGTTGTGATAGCCATGCGTGATCCTAACCCCTTGGTTGGTGGGCGTGGTATCAATAAGCTACAGCAAGCAGGTATTGAGGTGTGTTGTGGTGTTTTGAGAGAGGAAGCACTGGAGTTGAATCCCGGCTTTGTGACGCGGATGGCTAGTTCTAGGCCATGGGTGCGTACTAAAGTTGCTAGTTCCATTGATGGTAAAGTGGCTTTAGCCGATGGTGAGTCCAAGTGG
Organism: Alcaligenaceae bacterium; assembly: GCA_012518515.1. Lineage (GTDB taxonomy): Bacteria > Pseudomonadota > Gammaproteobacteria > Burkholderiales > Burkholderiaceae_B > Oligella. The sequence goes on along the minus strand of JAAYRZ010000132.1, from coordinate 1,711 downwards.
ATTACCTCATCAGTAGCTCGTGAGGATGGGCAGCATTGGCGTGCGCGTAGCTGCTTGGTTTTGACGGGGATTGGTACTGTTTTAATAGACGACCCGTTGCTTAATGTCCGTGCATTTGCTACGGAGCGACAGCCTATTCGAGCAGTGATTGACCGTCAGTTCTTGATTAGTAAGAAGGCCGCTATTTTTAATGGAGATCCAGTGTGGATTTTTATTGAAGATAGAGCACTTAGTGAGCAGGAGCAATGCAAACAGGCGGTATTGGAGCAGGAGCAGGGTGCACGTGTTATCAAGTTGCCTTTGGCAACTTCAGGAGCAGAGTCTCCAGCGCTCGACTTAAATGCTTTGATGGATTATCTTGCAGAACATGAAATCAATGAGGTGCATCTGGAAGCGGGACCACGCCTAAATGCTGGATTTTTAAATGCAGCTCTGATTGACGAGTTGTTGCTTTATATAGCGCCCAAAGTGATAGGTCCTGGCAGGGAGGCTTTTGCATTGGAACCCTTACAGCAATTAAGCGATGCGAAGCAGATGGTGTTTTTTGAACAAAAAGCAGTTGGTGTCGATGTGCGCTTGCGAGCGCGTGATGGTGAACGCTGGCAAGCGGCTATGGATGCTGTTAGCTAATAGTGAGAGAAAAGATGTTTACAGGAATTATTACAGGTATTGGTGAAATTACTTCCATCACTCCTTTAGGTGCAGAGGGTGATGCAGAGAGCGGTGTGCGTTTGCATGTGGCGGCCAATGATTTTGACTTAAGTCGAATTAAGCTCGGTGACTCGATTGCCATCCAAGGTGCCTGCATGACGGTGATTGCCTTTGATGAAAAAAGCTTTGAGGTTGAGGTGTCGCGCGAGTCGTTGAATAAGACAGTAGGCCTAGCACAACTGGGTGAAGTAAATCTCGAGCATGCTATGCGTCTTGGTGATACCTTAGACGGTCATATAGTGGCTGGTCATGTGGATGGTAAGGGTAAGGTTGAGAGGTTCGAGCCAGTCGGTGAGTCCTATGTGTTAAATATTCAGATTCCTGCCGAGTTGAGTAAATACCTAGCCTATAAGGGCTCGATCGTAGTTAATGGTGTGAGTTTGACAGTGAACTCGGTAGAGGATAATGCCGATGGTTGTGTCATCAGTATTAATCTGATCCCGCATACCCTGGAAGTGACTACCTTAAAGCACCTAAAGGCAGGTGCTGAGGTTAATATCGAGGTGGACTTAGTATCTCGTTATGTTGAGCGTATCCTGAGTTTGCAACAGATTCAGTAGTTTTTAATCGCTGTTTTGTGATGTGGTGGTTTATTACTTGATGATGATAGCTTAAGGTGCTAAAATCACTCGCTTAGTGATTGAATCATCGCCTACAGGGTGAATTACTTGATTTAGCACTACTCAAATAGGATTGGTGGCCGAGTGGCTGAAGGCGCACGCTTGGAAAGCGTGTATACGGCGACGTATCGAGGGTTCGAATCCCTCTCAATCCGCCAATGGCTCCATGCAAGCCGTTGATTTATATAGAATAAATCACAATTAAAAAATCCAGCCCCACATTTAGCCCCACATCGGGTTAGGCTTAGGCGGGTTATATGCGTTGCCTGGGCGCAACGCTGCCCTTTTATAGACGGGAAGCTGCCATGCAATCGGTGGCGTACTGTTTCCCCATCATATGCGTACGGCCACTCGAGTTTCCCCCATCACACATGCGCTTG
>JAAYRZ010000131.1 GCA_012518515.1 Alcaligenaceae bacterium | reverse complement strand
TTCCTGATGGCAGTTCCGCATTCAGGTACTAAGGTTAGAGGTAGAGTTTGTTCATCTAGCCATGCTTGTAATTCAAGATGTGCTGTGTCTGCACCGCTGTCTGGACGAACAGGATGGATGTAGTCAGCCCACATCAACATATTTAATGATTGTAATAGCAGTCCTGGCTCTTTACTGAAGATATCTAATTGACGTAGCTCTGCAAAGGATTGTGATTTTTCCTTTAATGCCTTAATTAAGGGTGAAAAAATTTCCTCTGGTCCATTGATTTTACCGATGGGTGTCTTAAATAATATATTGCCTGCTTCTGGAAGCGCCGGTAAGGCTTTATATATGAAGTCATCAATAGTGTCTTTGTACTGCTCGTCATTTAATGTCTGTGGTTGCTTTTGGAAGATATCTATGCGTTGATTTTGGTGACGAGCTGTGTCACGTAAGACTTCTTGCATTGCTCTGGATTTGGTCTGAGCAATTAATGCTTGAAGATTGCCTGGAATAGAGAGAGAGTCCATGTTTTCATAGCAATTAGCACTACCTATATAGGTCATATTGGCTTGTGAGAAAATGCGATGGACATCTGAAGAATGTTGAGGGCGCCAGTAGTCCGTTAGAAAATCATGTGCTAAGTAAGCAGGGTTTTCTTTTTCCAAAGCCTCTAGTTCTTTTATTAGTTCGGGATTATCTACAAATAAACCAGCACCATTGTCCGCTAGCTGACGCAGCAAGGCTAGGCCTTCTCGTATGCTTTCTTCTGAGCTTTTACCCGTGTTTTGTATAGATACTTCATGCAGTATTTTTTGTATGCTAGTTAAGCGCGCAGCTCCTGGGTAGCACATATACTGCAAGTACAAAATACCTTGCGGTTTTAAAAGTTTATGGGTGATCTGCATAATCCCCATCTGTGCTTTAGGTGGTAGCCATGACCACACGCCGTGAGTGGTGATGAAATCAAATGTTTTGCTGTAATTTTCAGCAAAATCATCAAATGAGGCGAGGATAAATTCAACATTTTTTATCCCTGCTCTACGTGCAATAGCATCTGCAGTAGCGATATGTTCTGCATTAAAGTCAACGCCAACAAAATGTCCCTTGGGGTTGCAAGCGGCAGCGACTAGGAGCCCAATACCTGTCGCACAACCAAGTTCACAATAGCTGTAGGTATTTGTAATACTAGGGCTGACACAGCCAAGCGTGTTAGTGATGTGACTTAACCAGACAGGTTGCATTTCTTTGTAGAAATGCAATGGATAACTGGTGTCGATAATATATCCGTCTTGACGATTCATGAATGCTCCATAAAGTGTGGCTACATTTTATAAGTTTTAAAAACAAAAAACCGCCGACATAATTCTGACGGCGGTTTTTACAAGCCTTTGGCTTAGAAGCGGGCTGTTAAACCTGCGTAGTAGCTTCGACCATAACCTTCACCATAGTCATCGTCAGTTTTAGCGATGTTGTTGCTGAAGTTTTTGATGCCGGCACGTAATGTTAAGTTTTTATTAACATCATAGTTCATACCGATATCAAAGGTTGTATTGCCATGAACGTAGTTGTTGGTAGAGTTGGCATTAGGCGCTTCATAGAGCTGCTTACCAATGTGTTGAACGGATAAGAAGCTAGAGAACTTCTCATTAGCTTGCCAGCTTAAAGTGGCGTTGGCAGTCCATTCAGGGATCATTGTCAAGCGTTCTTTAGTCGTTTTATTGCGGCTTTCAATCATATAGGTTGCGTTACCGCTTAGGCTTAAGCCATCAACAAGAAACTCTAAAGGTAGGCCAAAGCTCATTTCTAGACCTTCGGTTTCACCTTTTTCAATGTTGTATTGTTTTGTATACCATGTTCCGCCGAATCGACCAAAGAAGCCGTTTTGCATCATGTTTTTAATGTCACTCTTGAACCAAGTAACGCTAGCGGAGTAACCTTCAGGATGATCCCAAGCAACACCTAACTCGTAGTTAGTGCTTTTCTCTGGTTCAAGATCTGGGTTACCGAGCATAACGCAACCACCACCCGGATAGCCTAAAGGAATTAAAGAGTTACAACCCATACCCATTGATGATGTACCCGAGCTAATAGAACGTTCTTTTAGATTAGGTGCACGGTAGCCTTTAGAAACCCCGCCTCGTAGAGTTACGGAGTCAACAGGATGATAAACCATGTAGGCGCGAGGGCTCCAGTTCAAGCTGTAAGCATCGGATTTGTCGGCTCGAGCACCTAAAGTTAACGTCAAGTTATCTCTTAGGAAGATTTGGTCTTCAAGGAAAACAGACCATGCCCAACCATCTGGATTTTTTTCGATATCGCTAATAGGGTAACCCGCTGCTTCTAGTTGAGCTGCTGTGATATTACCGATATTAGATGGGTTTAGTACTTCCTCTCTGATGTATTGCGCACCAACAGTAATGAATTGATCAATACCGAAAGTGGTTAATGGCATATCAGCTTTAGCGTCAATTACCCATTCTTTAGACTCAGATCCAGCAAAAGCAGATGTTTCAGTTGCTTCGTTTTTGAATCTATTATAAGTAAAATCTAACTGTGTATTTACATCACCGAAGCGACCATCGTAGCCAAAACCTACAGTGTGGTTTTTCATGGTGCCGCTGGCGAATGTTTCACTTTCAACCTCAAGCTCTGAAGGGAAGTCAATGGTCTCATCTTCACCATATCTACCTTCTAAGTAAAAGGAGTGGTTTGGATTTAATTCGTAAGTTAATTTACCATTGAAGTTTTTGGCTTTTGTACCAGAACTACCATTAGCGAAAGTGTCAGTGTCACGCTTAAGGTAACTACCACCTAAGCGAATTCCTAAGCCATCAGCAAGAGGGCCACTGATTGAGAAACTGTTGTTGAAAGTTTCACCTCTTTTACCGGAATCTGGACGTTCAAAGCTACTAGTAATAGAACCACCCCAAACATCAGAAACTTTTTTGGTGATGATGTTAACTACACCACCCATGGCATCAGAACCATAAAGTGTTGACATGGCGCCACGTACCACTTCAATTCGCTCAATATCATCAACTGATAAGCCGCCGAGGTCTTGCTCTAATGTATCAGGACGATGGCCTAGTAATGATGAGTTACCAATACGCTTACCATCGATCAAGATAAGGGTATACTTGTCTGGCATACCACGGAATTTAATTTTAGAGCCTGCACCTGCAGGAGCATAACCGCCGCTAACACCAGGTAAGGTACCGATAGCTTCAGCAATCGTAGAAATAGGCTTTTTCTGTAAT
>JAAYRZ010000130.1 GCA_012518515.1 Alcaligenaceae bacterium | reverse complement strand
CAGCCTCTTTTAACGTAATTGCTATCCCTAATCAGGATGAAATGAAAAACGACTTTTCCATTCATATTCCTTGGGTCATGGGCATTATGGGCACTCGTTCATTTGATCAGGAAATGCCTGGGCTCAGAGATTTAGTCGAGCGGAATCACGGACGTATTATTCAGGGTATTGATGCTTATGAGGCACTCAAACGAGCTAAGGTGGATGTCAACGACACGGAGTCTAAAGACTATTTTATGGAAAATTGGCAACACCTCGGTTATGGGCTGTTACTCAAAAAATACCGTGACGACATTGAAAACGCCACACCTGAAGAAATTCAGATGGCAGCACTTGATACTGTGCCCAATGTCACTCCCTTGTTCTATGCTTTCCGAATTATGGTAGCCATCGGTTTTTACTTTGTCTTTTTCTTTGCCCTCGTCTTCTGGCTATCAGTCAAAGGACGCATAGCACAGAGCCCTCGCGTACTCAAATTAGCCATGTGGAGCATCTTCACTCCATGGATAGCTATCGAGTGCGGTTGGTTTGTTGCTGAATACGGTCGTCAACCCTGGGTCATCGACGGTATTTTACCTACGGCTTATGCGGCCTCGCATCTAACGGTCACCTCCCTACTAATTAGTCTGGCCATTTATTTTACTTTGTACCTCGCTATCTTTATCGTTGGCACAAAAGTCTTATTAGATGCTGTCAAAAAGGGACCTGAGCACTTTGCTCCAAGCGATGGCACTTCTCTGTTAACCGGTGAAGTACCTGCCAATAATGTGCAGCTTCAATAAGGACGGAGCCTATTATGGAAAACTCATTCATTTTATTAGATTATGAAACTCTGCGTGTCCTCTGGTGGTTATTGATGGGCGTATTGCTCATCGGCTTTGCCATTATGGACGGTTTTGACTTGGGTATTGCCGCACTGCTCCCGGTCTTAGGTCGTACGGACACAGAACGTCGCATTATGATCAACCTCGTTGGCCCAGTCTGGGAAGGTAACCAAGTCTGGTTAATTACGGCTGGTGGTGCAATTTTTGCCGCCTGGCCAGCTTTATACGCAACGTCCTTCTCTGGCTTTTATCTAGCCATGATGTTGCTACTCGTTGCTTTGATTATTCGCCCGGTTGGCTTCAAATACCGCAGTAAATATGAAAATACCCGCTGGCGTAATTTCTGGGACGGAGTCCTGACCTTTGCAGGGATCGTTGCTCCCATAGTATTTGGCGTCGCTTTTGCTAATGTCATCTTAGGTATTCCTTTTGAGATTGAAGCCAATACCATGCGTCCTTTATATTACGGTAGTTTTTGGGAGTTATTTACCCCATTTACCCTGTTTTGTGGTGTCTTAAGCTTGATTATGCACCTAACACATGGCGCAGCGTTACTGGCATGGCGTGTGGCTGACCCAGTAGCTGAACGTGCGCGCAAACTGGGTATGTTCACCGCATTAATAGTGGCAATATTATTTGCCCTAGGTGGTGTGTGGGTCGCAGGTCTAGATGGCCACCTAGTAACAAGCGCCGTTGACCCCTCTGCACCCTCTAACCCCTTAAACAAAACGGTTGCCGTGGTTGAGGGCGCTTGGTTACAAAACTTTTCCCAATGGTCTTGGATGTGGGCAGCACCCATTGTGGGTATTTTAGCGGCGTTAGCGACCAGTCTTTTACTCGCTCTACGCCGTCCAATCAGCGCCTTCCTCGCTTCGGCGACAAGCATTGCGAGCATTATTCTGACCGTTGGTTTTGCTTTATTCCCCTTTGTTTTACCCTCTTCACTTTATCCAAACAACGGTTTAACGGTGTGGGATGCTTCATCCAGCCACTTGACCTTATGGGTCATGCTGATCGCTGCAATTATTTTCATGCCGATTATTATTTCCTATACCTCCTACGTCTATTATGTGATGCGCGGTACGGTATCTGAAAAAACGCTTGAAGAAACATCCAACACTTATTAATAGGAGAAGACTATGTGGTATTTGACATGGATGCTAGGCACCGCCTTTGCCTGCGGCGTAGCAGTAGCCGTCGGCCTATGGTATGAAATTCATCAACAGCGGCTTGATGCTGTGGGTGTCACTAAGCAAGACAGCGAGCGTGCCTAAGTATGTCTAAAGCCGAGCACGATCCTGCCGCTACCTTATTGACCTTAGCACCCGAGCAGAGCCGATGGTTATCTGGGCTAGCACGACAAGCTAAAGGCTCTCTGGCAATAGCGATCGGCGCACCCGTTTTATCTGGTTTGTTACTCTTACTACAAGCTTGGTTGTTGGCAGGTGTTCTCGATAAGGCCATCGTGCAAGGCATGACCAAAGAAGCGCTATTAAACGATATTGCGCTGATCTTTATACTGATCGTTATCCGCACGCTCTTAACCTGGCAAGGTGAGCGTGCGGGCATCAAAGCCTCAGAAAAAATCAAATATTTAGTTCGTCAGGCATTATTTGCTGATATCCTCGAGCGTGGTCCAACTTGGAGCAGACAACAAGCGTCCGGTTCCTTAGCCAGTGTTCTAGTTGAGCAAATAGAAGCCTTTGACGGATTTTTTGCCCAATATATACCCTCGCTAATCACGGGTACCTTTTTACCCATCGTATTTG
>JAAYRZ010000013.1 GCA_012518515.1 Alcaligenaceae bacterium | reverse complement strand
TGCCAAGCTCCGCTAGGAGCGGCTAGCCACATTTCCTGTAAAGGTGATTGGCTATTTAGTACAAGATGGTCAGTGCGATTAAAGACAATAGTCAAAACTTGGCCATCAAGCGTGGTATCCAAGTCTAAATCTAAATCATCAAACCAACCCTCTGCTTGATCTTCGACTTCTGCCAAAATTGCGTCTGCTAAGGCAAGGAATTCAGATTCTGTCATAATATATATTCTTCTAAAACAATTGGTTTAAACAGGGAAAGCTTATAGGATACTATAACAATAGCACCCTAAAATTCACTAATTACTTAGAATTCATGTTAATTAAATTATTCAATCGTACCAAGTACGACCTTGAGGTTGGTGTGGCTACTCCAAAAAAACTACTTTTAACACTCGGCTCAGTTGTTTTGCTTTCTGCCTGCGGTCAAAAAACGCCCGTCTATTTGCCCTCAGCAGCTCAACAGCAAGCGCTTGATGAGCGTGACGCTCGTATTAAAGCGCGTAAAGAAGCTCTTAAAAATGAAACCCCTGAGCAAAAAGCCGCTCGTGAAGCACGCCTTGAGTATGGACGTCAACGTGCAGAGGAGTTCCGTCAGTCACAGGAGGCTTTAGAGGCTAACAACACACAAGACTAGCCTTATCGCTCACCTCATCGCCACCAGCACTTTATATTTATAATTATGAACACCACAGATACAACGATCCAAGCACCAATAGCAGCTCCTCACTTTCACTACCGAGAGAATGCCTTATTTGTCGAGCAACTCTCAATCAAAGAGCTTGCTAAATCGCATGGCACCCCTTTATTTATCTACTCCAAAGCAGCCTTAAAGGAAGCTTGGGATCGCTATCAAGAGGCTATCGCCGATCGTGATGTATTAATCTGCTATGCAATGAAGGCTAATTCAAATTTAGCCATTCTGAACTTATTTGCTCAATGGGGAGCTGGTTTTGATATCGTCTCTGGCGGTGAGTTAGCAAGAGCCTTAAAAGCTGGTGCTAATCCACAAAAAATCATTTTCTCTGGTGTGGGCAAGCAAGCTTGGGAGATCCAGGCCGCTCTTGAGGCCAACATTAAGTGTTTTAATGTTGAATCAATACCTGAACTGGATCTGATTCAAGAAGTCGCTTCCTCTATCAACAAAAAAGCCGCTATTTCTCTACGTGTTAATCCTGATGTTGACGCAAAAACGCATCCTTATATTTCAACCGGCCTAAAAGACAACAAGTTCGGCATTGCCATGGAGGATGCCTTGGCAACCTATGAGCGAGCTTTATCCTTGTCACACATTGAGATAGTTGGTTTAGACTGTCATATCGGCTCACAAATCACTGATATTTCACCCTATCATGATGCCTTAGAGCGCCTGCTGACATTGATGGATCAATTACGCGATAAAGGCATCACACTGCACCACCTAGATATTGGCGGCGGTTTAGGCATACGCTACCAGGACGAGGAGCAACCACATCCTCGTGACTTAATTAATCCGACTCTCGAGGCACTACAAGCACGCGGCTACGGCAATCTACAATTAGCCCTTGAGCCGGGCCGCTCCTTGGTCGGTAATAGCGGTATTTTAGTGACTGAGGCCTTATTTTTAAAGCCGGGTGAAAGCAAAAACTTTGCGATTGTCGATGCGGCCATGAACGATTTAATTCGCCCTACCCTCTACGACGCCTATCATGGCGCTTTAGCTGTAGAGCAACGTCAGGGCACTGGCACCAATTACGATATCGTTGGACCAGTCTGCGAAACTGGCGACTGGCTCGCCAAAGATCGCCAATTCGAACTAGAAGCAGGTGATCTTCTTGCTATCGAATCAACCGGCGCCTACGGTTTTGTCATGAGCAGCCAGTACAACTCTCGCCCCCGAGCAGCAGAACTCCTAGTCGATGGCAACAAAAGCTATGTAATACGTCGTCGTGAGACCATTGAGGAGCTCTTTGAGCACGAAAGTATTCCTGCTGACATTTAATTCTCGCTGCTTATGTCATAGTGACTTGAAACCACTATTAGACTAAGGAGCGACAGATATCATGACTAGACCACTAAGCGGGATTCGCGTTATTGAAATGGCTGGCATCGGCCCTGCCCCTTTTTGCGCCATGATGCTAGCTGATATGGGAGCCGAAGTCATTCGAATCGATCGGCATAGTGACACCTTTTTGGGTGGCGGTGGTACCGTCATTGAGCGCGGTCGCCGCAATCTGATTCTGGATTTAAAGCAAGATGAGGCCAAGGACATTGTCAAAAAGCTTCTCAGCGATGCGGATGTACTGATCGAAGGCTTTCGCCCCGGCGTCATGGAAAGGCTTGGTCTAGGGCCTGAGGATTGCCTAGCACTTAATCCAAAGCTGGTTTATGGTCGCATGACAGGTTGGGGCCAAAGCGGCCCCTTGGCCAAAACAGCAGGTCACGATCTTAACTATTTAGCGCTTTCGGGTGCTTTACATGCCATGGGACATGCAGATGCACCACCCACGCCACCTCTGCATCTGGTAGGAGATATGGGCGGCGGTGCCATGATGCTAGCCTACGGTATTGTTTGTGCTTTATTCGAAAGCCAACGCTCTCAAAAGGGGCAGGTGGTTGATGCTGCGATTTGTAGTGGTAGCTCACTACTTAGCACCATGTATTATGCCTTGATGCAACAAAATCTCTGGACACTAGAGCGTGAAGCTAACTTACTTGATGGCGGTGCGCCCTTCTATGCCTGCTATCAGTGCAAAGACGGTAAATTCATCGCTATTGGTGCCATTGAACCCCAATTTTATCAATTACTCTTAGAGCTATGCGAGATGCAAGACCACCCGCTGCTTCAAGAACAGATGAATAAGGACTTGTGGCCTGCACAAAAAGAAGCTTGGGCTGCTCTTTTTCGGAATAAAACCCAAGCCCAATGGTGCGAGCTTCTCGAAGGCACTGATGCCTGCTTTGCACCCGTTCTTGACTTCCATGAGGCCACAGAACACAAACACAATCTAGCTAGAAATAGCTTCGAGCACATAAATGGCATCACCTGCCCAGCGCCCGGACCACTGTTGAGCCGTACTCCAGCCAAAGCAGATAAGGTGAGCCCTGCTGGTGCTCATAGCAATGAGATCTTAGAGGAGCTTGGCTTTAGTACTGAAGCAATTGCACAATTACAGGCCAAAGGCATCATCAACTAAAGCAAACTCACACCAGCTCTTTGCGACGATAGCTTTACTTCTTTTGTTCGTAAATAAACTCACGAGTCCACGGTAACTGTTCGCTCAAGCGACCTGCCTTACTACACACAATTTGATAAATGCCTACATTGCCAATATCAAAGGCATAAGCACAACCAGGCAAATACACGCGCCATATTCTATACGTTTTCTCGTCAACTAAAGCACGAACGGCTTCGCTTTGTGCTTCATAGTGTTCAGTCCATAAAGACAAGGTGCGCGCATAGTGTCGTCGCAGGCTTTCTACGTCAAAAGCCTCAAGACCACTTTCCTGCATAATTTGAAGTACGAGAGAGATATGGGGGAGCTCACCATTAGGGAATACGTACTTATCAATAAAGTCGCTACCAGCGATAGGATCTTCACCTTGGCTAGTACTCATGGAAGTAATACCATGGTTCATTGCCCAGCCATCAGGTGTGAGCAGCTCAGCGATTTTTGAGAAATACTCAGGTAAATTTACCAGGCCGACATGCTCAAACATGCCCACACTACTAATCCGGTCAAACTCACCCTCAAGCTCACGATAGTCTTGTAGACGTATCTCCACTTGATCCTCAAGACCTTCTTGACGAACCCGCTCTTTAGCGTAATGATATTGCTGTTCTGATAAAGTCACCCCGACACATTGTGCCCCCCAGTGCTTGGCTGCGCGAATTACCAAAGATCCCCAACCACACCCGATATCCAATAGGCGATGACCAGGTTTTAACTGAATTTTTTGTAAAATATGGTCGATTTTAGCAGTTTGTGCTTGCCCTAGACTCACCCCTTCTGATTCAAAATAACCACAAGAGTAGAGCATATTCTCATCAAGCCATAATCGATAAAACTCATTAGATACATCATAATGATATTGTATCGATTCCTTATCATCTTCTTTAGTACGCGTTAGTAGCTTTGCTGCTCTCCGGATAATGCCTTTAGGTGACTTGCTGACATCGGCCAACTTAAAGGCCATCCGAATAATATCTGGCATACTGCCTTCAATATCAATTAGCTCATTGATATAAGCCTCACCTAAGGAGTCTAGAGTGGCCTCAAGTAAAACAGGGAGTGCTTTAGGTGTATTAACTACTAGAGTAACTAGTGGCACTTCCTCGGTGCCTAAATCAAAACATTGACCATTCCAGAGCTTCAATTCAATCGGCAGATTATGCTCTGCCCTTATGTCTTCGGCCCAGTTAGAAAGTTTTTTCTCTAAAAGTCCTTCGTACATCATTAATTTCTTCCTTTTCTATTACGTGTTCCTAAACTGTAAAAGCTTACATACTTGCGTACCAGCAAAAGAAATCCGGAACCTCCAACAATTTCTTGCTGGTGACATGCTAAAGGGTCATCTTCCAATTAAGTTGTGAATTTAGACAGTCAAAACTGTACAAGTAGTAGAAAAATCAAAACTTTTTACTTTAATATTGTATACCTCTCTGTTGCTATGTAAAGTCCACCTATTTCAAACCTATCCCACATAAAAAAAGCTTGAGCTCCAAACAATATGGAACTCAAGCCTTTTCAGACCCCTAGTAGAGCTAATCAATTCTCAGGGAATAATGAAACAACCTAGCGCTACTACTTTTTATAGCTCACCATATGAGTGCAAGCCAGATAGGAAAATATTAACGCCTAAGAAGGCAAAACTGGTAACGACTAGACCCACTAAAGCCCAATATGCCATTACCTGACCACGCATTCCCTTCATCAGACGCAAGTGCAACCAAGCAGCATAGTTTAGCCAAACAATAAAGGCCCAAGTTTCCTTAGGATCCCACTGCCAATAAGTACCCCAAGCATCAGCAGCCCAAAACGCCCCGAGTACGGTGGCAACAGTAAAGAAAGCAAAACCGATGGAGATGGCACGATACATAATATCGTCTAACACCTCAAAACTCGGTAAACGAGCGGCAATATGCTTACGGCCTAACAAGATACCAGCAACTGCTAATACGCTGACTCCGAAATAAATAACCCATACCGCATAATCACCACGCGAACTGAAAATCAACGGCTCGGCTACCAAGGCACCACCCACTAATAGCAACGGAATCATCGGACGCCACGACGTAGTTTCGCCATGCAACTTGACTAGATAAGCAAAACCCACCATAGCTGCCAAAGCAAAGGTACCATAACCGACGAAGTTAGCTGGCACGTGCAACTTCATCCACCAACTATTTAAAGCATTATTCAAAGGCTGAATCGTAGCCGCATCACGTAAGAAGGTGTACCACAGTAAGAAGATCACAGCGGATGTGACAACAAGCATCACAAAACCACCCAAAGAACGAGTGTTATAGCGACGCTCATAATACAAGTAGAACAACACCGTAATCAAACAGAAGAGGACAAACACCTCATATAGATTACTAACCGGGATATGACCCATATCAAAGGCGATGAGATGACTTTCACGCCAACGTACTAATAAACCAATCGAGCCCATGACCGTACCGGCCCAGGCGAAGGTGGTTCCCATCCAACCAAGACGGCTATTAGCAAAACCTAACCAATAAACAACGGTAGACATAAAGTACAAGGCACACATCCATAAAATAGCGGACTGTGAAGAGATAAAGTACTTTAAGAAGAAATTAGTATCACCCTTAGCAAGGTCTCCCCCATAGATCAGCACCGCAAGTGCTGAAAATACAAAGGTGAGAATCATATACGTACGTAAAGGACGCCACAACCAACCTACCCACACGATAGCGAAGGTAGAGCAGACGAGGATAACCTTTTCATAGATATCCATTGAGTCTGGCCATTCAACCAAAAAGTAAATGGCAGCTGCCATCAAGGCTACAAAATAAACAATATCAGTCCAGTTAAAACGACCACGTAAACTCTCAGTGGTAACACCCTCAGGACTCTTTTCCCATTTAGCCGCAACTGCGGCTACTTTCGATTCTGCTAAAGTTTCACTCATTTCCAAATACCCTTAACTTCTTGCTACGTCGGAGAAATCATCCTTAAACTTATTAAACTCTTTACGGAAGTCTAAGGTGCGTTTGTGTGACGTCATTGCTGCTCTAATCGTACTACCGCCATCTTCCTGTCTGTTAACCCAGAACCAAATACGACGATCTCGTACATAAAGCATCATAAAGACACCTATCATCAAGAAAAATGTTCCTAAATAAACGATCCATTTGCCGGGTGAGCGTGTGGCTTGTAACACACTAGCCTGTACATGCTCAAAGGTTTTGAGATGTAAAGTCATAGGCACTGGATAGTGAGGCAAATCGGATAAAGCGCGGATCGCTAAATTGAGCCACTCAGCATTTTCCTCAACCTCTTCAAAACTATCGATATTTAATGCTGGATAGCCGAGCTCCTCGCGAGCGTACTCTCTAGCCTTCATTGTACTAAAAACAATATAGTCTCGCATCATGCGCTGTAGCGGCTCACGCAGGCTCTCTGGCACCCGTTCCTCCTCGGCCAGCCCTTCACCACTAATGTAACGGTCTAGTCCCTGGAAACCACCCTCAGCAAAAATATTCAGTGCCGTATCAGCCATCGTAATAATTGCCGCCGCCGGCACATCGGCATTTTGCATTAGCTGAGAGTACTCACGAGCAATGCGTGTCCGTACCGATTGATCATTAATCGCCGTACGCATGGTCAAGAACTCATCCAAAGCTCCTTTTTCATCCGCTGGCAAATAAATATAGCGGAAACCGCCTGCACTCTGATCACCAATACCAAATAAATAAACTAAGCCTTCTTCAAGCGGAATAGGCAGCATATAGTTTTTAAACTCAAGCGACTGATTTGCTTCGTTAGTCAACGAATAAGTAAAGCTAGGGCCTACGTTGTGAATTTTCTCATTGTTTTTGCGAGCCGCACTCCCAGTAACTGCTACTACTTGCTCCTGCAAGGTGCGCTTAGTTTCACCAGGACTAGACAAATCCTCTACATTAATCGGTGAAAACTCGATAAAGTTCAAGCGATAAAGCTCATCATTTTCAGAAAAACGAATCTGCAAAGGATTAACTGCACCTACTTCGCCCATCACATCAAATGGCTGCATAGTACTACCCTTTAGTGGTAGCGCGGTAAGATAAAGCCTTGAGCCACCATCGTCAAAACTTGACTGATAGAGTGTCACACCATTAATTTTGTACGGGTGATTTACCTCAATAATCAGATTTTCAGTTTCACCAGTCTTATAGTCCGTGATATCTACATCACTGGCAAAACGCTTAGGCATGCCGTTAGACTCATAATACTCGATGATGAATTCATTTAGTTTGACCTGAAAAGGCAGTTCCTGCATAAAAAAGCCACCACCAATAGTGACTAGCGCATAGTCCGTCGCTTGCCCTTCGGACATCATCATATTACCGCGGAAACTCGGGTTATTAGTTGAGTAACGAGACTCTGTCTGCACCTCAGAAATAAAACGCGCTTCGTCGGGAATCGCAGTTTTAAAACCTGTCCAAATTTGCAAACGATTAGGCAGCTCACTATCCAGTAAACCACCGATACAGATAACAACGATGGCCATGTGTGCAAAAATAAAACCTAAACGGTTACTACTACCCTTCTTTGCTGCCAATAACGTCGTATCACCATCAACCTTTTCTTTAAACTGATAACCATGGTGCTTTAACCATGAACGGCCTAAAGCCACGCCCTCTTCTGAACTAAGATCAGATTCAATATCAATTTTATGAGGAAAAGCACGTAAACTGGTTTGACGGACATACTCGCGGAAAGTGCGCATATCCTTAATCATCTTAGGCGTATTTCGAATCAAACAAACAGTAGTCGAAACAACCAAGAAAGCCATAATCAACAAAAACCACCAGGTATTATAGATTTCGGCTACATCAAACTTTCTAAAAACAGAATACCAGTAAGTACCAAACATATCGATATACTCGATTTCAGTCTGGTTTTGTTGTAAAACAGTCCCGATAATGGTCGCAATCGCGATAAAAGTCAAAAGACTGACAGCAAATCGCATCGAGCCTAGAAGCTCATATATATCTCTGCCTAAATTTCTTTTGCGCCTAGCGCCTCGGATCGTATCGTTTTGCATATAAAAGAAAAATCGGTTTTTAAAAAATCCGATATTGGAATTTTGTGGTTAAGTTTGTTGAAATCATTTTCTGCACTTGCAATAAATACAAGCTGCAAAAATTGTTACAGGATGTTTGATTAAATTAAGGCTCTAGAGTTCCCTAGAGCCTTAATATTTTTTATCCCTAAAGAATAACCACAAGGGATGATTGAGATCTGCTTTGACGCCTAGCGAATACCTGCTGCGTAATCAGCAACTGCCTTGATATCCTGACGACTCATACGATTAGCAATCTCTGCCATATGGTCATCAGTACCGGCGTTAGAACGCTCGCCATCAGCAAAAGCAATAAGCTGGTCATAGAGATATGAAGGCACCTGACCACTCAAACGAGGGTACTGACCAGGCATTCCCTTACCATCAACACCATGACATGAAGCACAGGCGGGGACATTACGATCAGGAATGCCACCACGCCAAATCTGACGACCACGCTGAACTAACTCCTGATCAGCTGCTAACTCAGCAACTGCGGGCTTAGTTAACTCTAAACTACTAACAAACAAAGCAAGATCCTGCATCTCTTCTTCAGTCATCTGCACCACGTTAGGTGCCATGAGCATCGCATTTTGATTGCGACGGTGGCTGAAATTCTCACCCTCGATGTTTTTGAAGTTCTTTAGCTGAGCTAAAATATACTCATAAGACTGACCAGCGATGTGCGGATAGATAGGCACCATACTCATACCGTCAGTGCCATGACATGCAATACAGGTAGCAATACCACGCGCTGGATCGCCGTTCATATACAGCTGCTCACCGCGCTCAATATCAGGCTTTACGGGGCCAACGGCCGTTTGAGCCAAGGCTGCGCCACTAGTCAGACCTAAGGCTAAACCACATGCCATGACAACTTTTGAAATAACGTGCTTCATGAATATCCTCTGAGACCATACCTAACAACAGATAGGTGTCAATTAAATACCGATGACGAGTTGATAACAGAATAAGTACGATTTGAAAAAATCGATACAACTCGCCTAAATTTAAATAAACGTTCTATATTTTAATGCAATATAAGAGAAATAGTTGCAAGAAATAAGCTTTGTAATAAATTTTAGCAGCCTTAGCCGCTATTTAAAGACAAAAACTATACAATATAGTGATTATTCACTATAAGTTTGTCTTAGCGCAATGTCCATTTTACATAGAGCCTCATTTTACCAATCCGCTAGCAAGGTAACACAATTACCTGCGCCTCGAGGTCCTGAAGTTTGTTTTGTTGGACGCTCAAATGCCGGCAAATCTTCAGCCATTAATGTCTTAACCAATCAAAAGCGTCTAGCTTATTCAAGTAAGACCCCAGGACGTACTCGCCTGATTAATATCTTCGGCATCCCCGATCCTTTAGACCCTGAGAATCCTTTAGGCTATTTAGTTGACTTGCCAGGCTATGGTTATGCTTCTGTCGCTCGTGAAGCACAACAGGAATGGGGCAAGGAGTTAGGTGAGTATCTGATCAAGCGCCCTTCTTTAGCTGGCGTAGTACTCCTTATTGATATCCGTCGCGGCCTGACTCAGCATGATTATGGCTTAGTAGACTGGATTGCTCAAGCTAAGCATCCTGTCCTAATTTTGCTTACCAAGGCAGACAAGCTACCTTATGGACAAAGACAAAAAGCAATTGCAGCAATTCGCAAAGAGGTAGCTAGCCAACTTGGCAACGTGGAAACCATCGCTTTTTCTGCCACTAATCGTATCGGCCTAGAAGAAGCGGATCAGAAAATCCTTAACTGGATTTCCCCACAAGTCGTACCCGAATAGCTTATAACTTGGCGCTCGCCAATTGCGCTTGACTCGTTCAAGACAAGACAAAACAAGCCATTCAAGATTAAATTTTTTCGGAGTTGAGTTAATTATGTCATCCAGTTTTATTCTCGCCGACTTCCCGGCAGCACGTCCACGTCGTAATCGTAAGCATGAGTTTTCACGTCGCCTGATGCGTGAGACAGTTTTAACCTCCGACGATTTTATTTATCCAGTATTTGTTCGCGAAGGTCAGGGAGTTGAAGAGGAAATTGCCTCATTACCAGGTCAAAAGCGCTATTCACCTGACACCATCCTCAAAGTGGCAGAGCAATGTGTTGAGTTAGGCGTTCCAGTTATTTCTCTATTCCCTAATATTGATCCATCACTCAAAACACCTGATGGCATTGCCGCTGCCGATCCTGACGGCCTCATCCCACGAGTTACTCGCGCCATCAAGCAGGAGTTCCCTGACTTAGGGATTTTATGTGATGTGGCTTTAGACCCCTTCACTAGCCACGGTCAAGATGGCGTTATTGATGAAGATGGCTATGTCCTTAATGACCCTACCCTAGAGGTTCTGGTTAAACAGGCACTAGTCCAAGCTGAAGCTGGCGCTGACTGGATCGCCCCCAGTGATATGATGGACGGTCGTATCGGTATTATCCGTGACGCCTTAGACGAAGCCGATCTGATTTACACTCAGCTCATGGCCTATTCCGCTAAATACGCCAGTGCCTTCTATGGCCCTTTCCGTGATGCTGTAGGTTCTGCCTCCAATCTGGGCAAGTCTGACAAGATGACTTATCAGTTGGACCCGGCCAACCGCTTAGAGGCACTGCGTGAGGTAGCTTATGACATTAAAGAAGGCGCCGACTCAGTCATGGTCAAGCCTGGCATGCCATACCTAGATATTTTACGTGAGGTTAAGGACGAGTTCCGCATGCCAACCTATGTTTATCAGGTCAGTGGCGAATACGCCATGCTCAAAGCCGCCGCTATTAACGGCTGGCTTGATAACGACAAGGTCATGATGGAATCGCTTCTGGCCTTCAAACGCGCTGGCGCCGACGGTATTTTGACTTATTTTGCTTTAGAAGCAGCACGTTGGATGAAAGACCACAGCTAAAACAAGTACCAGTAAAGGGCTCAGTGAAATTTTCACTAGCCCTTTTTTACTTCTACACTCTGCAATCAATCTCCCTAGTCCTGAGGAATAATTGATGATAAACAATACTTCCGCAAAAATAACTGCCAACGCCTTAATTATTCAAACCACAACCCCTACAATAGAACTTGCTAAAGTCATTGCTGAGACCTTGGTCAAGGAGTCTTTAGCTGCTTGTGTGAACTTAAGTGCACCCTCTTTGTCTATTTACTCATGGGAAAACGAAATTCACAGTGACGAAGAGTTCACCCTAACCATCAAAACCAGCACCGGATGCCAACAAGCATGCATCGCTCGCATTCAAGAGCTGCATAGCTACGACGTACCGGAAATTATAGTGTTGCCGATTATTGGGGGCTCTGAGCAGTATTTACAATGGATCAACCACGAAACCACATGAATAAAATCAAGAATTATTTAGGTTTTTTATTATTTTGCTTTGCTACTCTTGTCTTTAGCGCATTACAGCTGACGGCGGCACAGGCCCAAGAAGATTTTCTGCCGCCTGAAAAAGCCTTTGCTATCAATACCTCAACGCCCGCTCCAGATCACCTCCATATTCGCTTTAAAATTGCGCCAAAATACTATATGTATATGGAGCATGTCGACTTCAAAGTCATTGGCGATGATGAAGAAAGCACTTTTAAGCAGGCTCTCTTGGGTGATATTGCTTTTGCAGATCCTTTAATTAAATACGATCCGACCTTCGATCGTGACATGCCGATTTTCTATGACCCAATGGTCATTGATGTACCCTTAAAGCCAACTGGTCAAAATCAAGCTATTCGACTGGTGGTGACTGCTCAGGGCTGTGCCGATGCTGGCCTTTGCTACCCACCTGAAGACTACCCTATTGATTTGGAGCCGATTGAAGGTGGCTACAAAATCGCTGATGGCCCCGGATTATTAGGTAGAGTATTAGGTAATGACAAGTCTACCGATGTGGCCCCTTTAGACTTTGCTGCTTTAGCCTTAGTGAGTAGTGAGCAA
The DNA here is from genome assembly GCA_012518515.1 of Alcaligenaceae bacterium. GTDB lineage: Bacteria > Pseudomonadota > Gammaproteobacteria > Burkholderiales > Burkholderiaceae_B > Oligella. Next base: position 1,763 of record JAAYRZ010000013.1, on the reverse strand, counting down.
AGCAGCTCCACTTCCATTACTGAAGCCACGCTCACTGAATCACCTGACACCACTACCATTGAACCAGCTGCACGGAATCTGAGTACCGCAGGTGATACTCAGATTGCTGACTGGTTAGATGATTCCAGCTTTTTTAATATTATTTTAATCACCTTCGGCTTGGGTTTATTATTATCCCTGACCCCTTGCGTCTTACCCATGCTCCCGATTTTATTAGCACTGGTCGTAGGTCAACAAAAAGCTCCTCAAGATGGTAAATCCGAAAGTGATATCGCTAAAAAGCGTTTCCGAGGACTAGGCCTCACTCTCGTTTATGTACTAGGTACTTCGATTGTTTATACCTTGCTCGGTGTCGCTGCCGCCTCTGTGGGCGCAGCACTTTCTGTCTGGATTCAAAACCCTTGGGTTCTAAGTGTTTTTGCCGTGGTCTTAGTGTTGCTTGCCTTTGCCATGTTCGGCAGCTTCTCTCTACAGACCCCAACTGGCGTTCAGTCTAGGCTAAATAACTTGATGGATAAGCTCCCAGGGGGCCGCTATGGCAGCGCCCTCATCATGGGTATGGTATCTGCATTAATTGCTGGTCCTTGCGTCGCTGCACCACTGGCTGGTGTTCTGCTCTTTATTTCTCAAACTGGGGATATGCTGACTGGCGCTCTTGCACTCTTTGCCCTAGCTTGGGGTCAAGGTGCATCGCTTATCGTCATAGGAACTACCTCTGGCGCCCTAATGCCTAAAGCCGGCAGTTGGATGGAAGGAGTGAAGCAATTCTGTGGGCTTTTATTGCTAGCGGTCGCTCTATGGATGATTCAGCCCTTAATCCCAAGCTGGGTCAGCATCTTACTCTGGACTTTTCTTGCCTTTAGCTTAAGTATTATTTTTGGTGCCTTCAAGTCAATGGACGCCCAAGGTAACGGTATCTTTTCAATTTTTGCAAAAGCCATTGCCTATCTCGCCCTAGTCTGGGGTGTCTTACTCTTAATTAGCTTGGCCTCTGGTCGCCCTAGTCTTTTAAAACCACTTCAGGGATTAAGTTTAGCTCAAAGCAGCCTAAGCGTATCCTCCGCTACTGCTCTTACTAACACAGGTACAACAGGTGGCCCGATTCGCAATCAGGATTTTAGACGTATTTCCTCAATTGCCGAACTAGAACAAGCTATTGCTGAAAACGCTGGTCGCCCAGTAATGCTAGATTTTTATGCTGATTGGTGTGTCTCTTGTCACCAAATGGAGGCTTTTACTTTTAGTGAACCCGAGGTGTATCAAAAGATGGCTCAAATGGCTTTAATTCAAGCCGATGTCACTCCAAACACCACTGAGCACCGTGAATTACTCAGACGATTCCGTCTCTTCGGCCCTCCCGGTATTATTTTCTTTGATGCTAAAGGTCAAGAACTCAAAGATATTCGTGTTGTCGGTTTTCAAAACGCTGAACGCTTTGCTGAGAGTCTAGAGCGCGTACTTACAAAGTAAATCGGGTTAGACCCAATGCTCGCCTAGTCAATAATTGCTTACAATCATGGGTTGTCCAAGTAATTATCAGCAGGTAAATAATGAGTAAATCGGATATGCGCCCTAACAATCCATCCCAAGCAACACAAACTCGTTGGCAGTTTTGGATTGACCGAGGCGGCACCTTTACCGATATTGTAGCTAAAAAGCCTGATGGCTCTCTAGTTACTCACAAACTGCTGTCAGACAACCCTGAACAATATCCGGATGCCGCACTCGCCGGCATCCGCAAGCTCTTAGGTCTTGAGCTTGAT
>JAAYRZ010000012.1 GCA_012518515.1 Alcaligenaceae bacterium | reverse complement strand
GAAGATTATGCTAAGTTGGTACAAAGCATTATCAATAATGAAATGATCAATGGCGAGACAATTCGCCTAGATGGGGCCATTCGCTTACAACCTAAATAATGAGTCTGTTCAAATCTGCCGCCACTATTAGTGGCCTGACCTTTTTATCTCGCATCACAGGACTAGCACGCGACATCATCATCGCTAGAGCCTTTGGTGCGAGTGCCTTAACCGACGCTTTCTGGGTCGCCTTCAGAATTCCTAATCTGCTACGACGTCTCTTCGCCGAGGGTGCTTTTTCTCAAGCCTTTGTACCTATTTTAGGCGCCTACAAAGAGCAATACGAGGAAGCTGAAGTTAAGCGGCTGATTGATCACGTCAGTTTAATTCTCGGCACCACCTTATTAATGGTTAGCATTCTAGGGGCTATTTTTGCTCCCTTTATTGTGACCATTATGGCGAGTGGTCTCGCCCGTGAAGGCGGTCAAGCATTTGATGCAGCTGTTTGGATGACACGGGTGATGTTTCCCTACATCTTCTGTATGTCCTTGGTGGCTTTAGCTTCAGGGGTGCTTAACACGTGGAAGAAATTCGCTGTTCCTGCCTTTACACCGATTTTATTAAACCTCTCAATGATCGGTTCAGCCATCTTCCTAGTCAATTATTTTGAGCTACCTATTTATGCTTTAGCCGTCGGCGTAATGATTGGCGGCTTTTTACAATTAGCGACACAGTGGCTTGCCTTGGCAAAAATCGGCATGCTACCGCGCCCTACTCTGGCTTACAAAGAAGCATGGCAAAACAGCACCGTACGCCGCATCATCAAGTTGATGGGACCAGCAACAATCGGGGTATCTGTTGCACAAATTTCTCTATTGATTAATACCAATATTGCGACCTGGTTACCCGGCGGCAGTGTCAGCTGGCTCTCTTTTGCAGATCGTCTAATGGAGTTTCCCACCGCCCTACTTGGCATTGCCTTAGGTACAGTACTTCTACCGAGCCTAGCTGCGGCTCACGCCAATGAAGATCATCAGCGCTATAGTCAGCTCATGGACTGGGGACTACGCTTAATTTGTCTACTAGGCTTACCTTGCATGCTAGGTCTAGCACTGCTTGGCGACGGCTTAGTCGCCACCTTATTTAATTACGGTGCCTTTGGTAGTCATGATGTAGCCCAAACTCAAATGGCCGTCATTGCCTATGGTTTTGGTATTCTAGGAATTTTAGCCGTTAAAATCCTCGCACCTGGTTTTTACGCCAAACAAGACATACGCACTCCAGTCAAAATCGCTATTATGGTGTTGATTCTGACCCAAATGATGAACTTGATTCTAGTGCCTTTCTTAAAGCACAGTGGCCTAGCCCTATCCATCGGTTTAGGAGCCAGCATTAACGCCCTACTACTTTATCGTGGACTGCGCCGTCGTAATATCTATCAACCTAGCGGCGGTTGGTTGAAGTTTTTTATACGATTAATACCAGCCCTAGCCTTAATGTCACTTTGGCTAATTCTCTGTGCTAGTCAGATTAACTGGGTTCAAGATAGTACCTCAGGTTTAATATACCAACTAAGTCAACAATGGACCCTTTTCGGTTCTGCTAACTTTGTAGTCTGGCGTCTTCTCACGCTCATGGTAGTCTTACTCGGTAGCGTGATAATTTACTTCGGCAGTTTAATAGTCAGCGGCTTTAGACCTCGTGACTTTCTAAACAGATAAAACAGTCGTTGAATTTAGTGATTTGTTCCCTTATACCGACAGAAAAGCATCAAAAAAAGGACTATAAGAAGAATAAGTCACTAATTTATTGAAATAATCTACTGATATGCTAAAATCTTATGCTTACCGTTAGCACAAGAAAAAATATACTATAAAATATATTGTAAAAGTAGCCCGTCCTTTCGTTACATCGTGCTACATCACAACTATTTACTCACGAAGAGAAGAATTTTAGGAAAGTTTTACTACTATGGCAAATACTAATCAAGCTCGTAAGCGCGCACGCCAAGCAGCTGCACGCAACAAACACAACTCTAGCTTACGCTCCATGATGCGTACTTCTATCAAACAAGTACGTCAAGCGATCGAAGCCGGTGATCAATCTCAGGCTACTGCAGCTTTTGTAAAAGCAACAAGCATTATCGACCGCGTTGCTGATAAAAATATTATCCACAAAAACAAAGCAGCTCGCCAAAAAAGCCGCTTGTCAGCAGCTATTAAGGCTATCTCTGCCTAAGAGATTCTAAGCCTTCTCTTCTTCAAAAGGCGCATCAAAGTGATGCGCCTTTTTGTATGATAAAAGCAAAATTAAGCAGGCTCATAATTTAGTTTATTCAAAACGTTTTTGAGCAGAAAATCTATTGCTTATGTTAAGCTTGACGATTATGACTATTGAGAGATATGTTCGCTATGAGCTCAAAGCAAAATAATAGTACAATTCGCCACTTTTTACAGTTAACCGACCTCACCTTAGATGAGCTGAAGTACGTTCTGAAACGCGCCCAAATTATCAAAAATAAATTTAAGCGTTATGAACCACATATGCCTCTCTATGATCGCACCTTAGCTATGGTTTTTGAAAAAGCCAGTACTCGCACCCGAGTCTCTTTCGAGGCGGGTATGTACCAGTTAGGCGGTGCCGTTATCAATCTAACCTCCAGTGATTCCCAGTTGGGTCGCTCAGAGCCGATTGAAGATACTGCACGAGTAGTATCACGCATGGTTGACTTAGTGATGATTCGTACATTTGGCCAAGAGCGTCTCGAACGTTTTGCTCATCACTCTCGCGTCCCCGTGATTAACGGCCTGACCAACGAGTTCCATCCCTGTCAAATTCTTGCTGACGTCCTGACCTTTATTGAAAAACGCGGTGACATCGAGGGCAAGGTAGTCACCTGGATTGGTGATGCCAACAACATGGCTTACACGTGGCTTCAAGCAGCTCAAATGCTTAACTTCAAGCTTCATATCTCTGCCCCTAAAGGCTACCAGCTAGACCCTTCTCGCATCCAAGGCATACCGCAGGAGTTTTATCGTGAGTTTGATAACCCACTAGACGCATGCATTGATGCCGATTTAGTTACCACAGATGTCTGGACTAGTATGGGTTACGAGGAAGAAAATGAAATCCGTCGTCGTGCTTTTGCCGACTGGCAAGTAGACAATCAAATGATGGCACGTGCCAAAGCTGACGCACTCTTTATGCATTGCTTGCCAGCTCACCGCGGTGAAGAGGTTACCGCTTCCGTGATTGATGGCCCCCAGAGCGTGGTCTGGGATGAAGCCGAAAACCGTATGCACGCTCAAAAAGCTCTTATGGAGTTCCTATTATTAGGTCGACTAGACGAAGAGACCGATTCTTAGGTGCAATCAACACAGCTAGCTCCTCAAAAATAAAGACCTATCGCTAAACATGCCGATAGGTCTTTATTTTTATTAACTCGCAAAAGCTTAAAAACCAAGCTTATTTTTAGAAAACACCATCGTAAATCGCGTCCCCTTAATCTCTGGAAAGGTTGTCAGACTAAGCTCCGCATCATGAGCACGGGCTATTTCCTTAACAATAGCTAAACCTAAACCAGCTCCAGTCGTGTCATGACTATTTCCCCGGAAAAACATCTCAAAAGGCATTAAGTCATCCTTAGCCTCAATGCCTGAACCGTCATCCTCAACAATTAATGTAGGCGG
>JAAYRZ010000129.1 GCA_012518515.1 Alcaligenaceae bacterium | reverse complement strand
GCTCAAATTCATCCAGACCGGCAAAACCGTTATAGGCTAAAACACCTAAGACAGTACCCATGGAGAATTTGGACTGATGTACACTCTGAGGTTTATCAACAGCACCTAAGACGTCAATAGCGGCTTGGTGTACAAAGGTCTTAACTTCGGCCACTTCCTCTGCTTTGACGTCATTTTCCTGCATCACCTTCCATAAGGCATCAGCAGCAGGGTGAGTATGACGGCATGAAGCATGATATTTAAATGAGGTTTCTAATAAAGCCCAACGCTCACCAAAGCTCTCGACCAATTTATCGGCACGAGGTGCTTGGCTAAAGGCATTGCCCATGCCTTTTTCTCCTTCAAAAATATCCTCAGCACCACTAAAGCCTTTGGCGGCAAGCGACGCAGCCATTAAACCATTAGCAGCAGCTTTGGCGGTGTGTAATTGCTTGGAGTCCGCAGCGGTTTTTAGGAACTCCCACAAACCAGCGGCTTGGGTGCCAGCGCTACCCAAAGCGTCTTGCATTTGCTCGGTAGTTAAACCAAGTAGGCGGCCTACAGTGACAGCAGCAGCAATTGTCCCTGCAGTCGCGGTGGTGTGGAAAATCTTGTAGTGACTACGTCCCAAGAACTCACCCACGCGAATACCCACTTCATAACCTACAACGCAGGCAGTTAGTAACTCTTTACCACTAGCGCCGACGTCTTGAGCTACGGCAATGGCCGGTGGGAAAACCACGCACGCTGGGTGGAAAACCGAGCTATTGTGTAGGTCATCTTGTTCGACCATATGAGCCGCAGCAGCATTAACCATAGCAGCAAAATAAGGACTCGTTTTTTTGCCGCTAGGAATTAACTGGGCGCTACCGTCTGCTGGGCCTTGTTCAGCAGCAAAGGCTGCGATTTTTTGTACAGGTGGTTCGGTAGAACCCGCATAGATAGAGCCTAAGGTATCAAGTAGTAAGTCCTCGCAGCGGCGGATTACCTCAGCTGGAATATCTTCAAACTGTAAATTGGCTGCAAACTCAGCTACAACACGACTGGATGTACTCATGAAAACCTCTTAGAAGGAGCGTGGTAGACCGAGGATGTGCTCAGCTACATAAGAGTAAATCAAGTTAGTAGAAATAGGCGCTACTTGATATAAACGAGTCTCGCGGAATTTACGTTCAACGTCGTATTCGTTAGCAAAGCCAAAACCACCGTGGAACTGTAAGCAGGCATTAGCCGCTTCCCAAGAAGCGTCAGCAGCTAGCAATTTAGCCATATTAGCTTGGGCACCACATGCTTTGTGCTCATCAAATAAACGGGCAGCTTCATAGCGCATCAAGCTAGCGGCTTCGATATTGATAAAGGCTTTAGCGATAGGGAATTGCACACCTTGGTTTTGACCAATTGGACGACCAAAGACAACACGCTCTTTAACGTATTCGGTCACTTTATCGATAAACCAGTAGCCATCACCGATACACTCAGCGGCGATTAGGGTACGCTCGGCATTTAAACCATCAAGAATATAGCGGAAACCTTTGCCTTCTTCACCAATGAGATTCTCTTCAGGGATTTCGAGATTATCGAAGAATAGTTCGTTAGTCTCGTGGTTGACCATATTAGGGATAGGCTGCACAGTCATGCCGTTAGCCATGGCATCTTTAATATCAACGATAAAGATAGACATGCCATCGGCTTTGCGCTGAACTTCTTCTAATGGCGTGGTGCGAGCTAATAAGATCATTAGGTCAGAGTTAAGTACGCGAGAAATCCATACTTTTTGACCGTTAACTACGTAGCGACCATCTTTTTTAACAGCGGTTGTTTTTAGTTTAGTGGTATCAGTACCAGTGGTGGGTTCGGTTACTGCCATTGATTGAAGGCGTAACTCACCGGAAGCGATTTTAGGCAAGTACAATTGCTTTTGTGCTTCGGAGCCGTGACGTAACAGGGTGCCCATATTGTACATTTGACCGTGACAAGCGCCGGAATTTCCCCCGTTGCGATTGATTTCCTCCATAATAACTGAAGCTTCAGTCAAACTTAGGCCGGAACCGCCGTATTCTTCAGGGATCAGGGCGGCTAACCAACCGGCGTCGGTCAATGCTTTTACGAATTCGGTAGGGTAGCCACGCTCTTCGTCCACTTTGCGGAAGTATTCAGCTGAGAATTCACTGCATAGGTCACGAATAGCATCGCGAATATCTTGGTATTTGTCGTCAGTTCTAATCATGTCGTTATAGTCTTTATTTATTGTGTTAAAAATGGTATTAGAACCACTATGCCCCATCCCTCTCAATAAGGCTATTGCCAATTCATAAAGTTTGACTTTAATAAAACAAAAGGAAGGGATTGTATGTCAATGCATTTTGATTTAACCGATATGCGATTAATGCTCAATATCGCTGAAGTCAAAAGCCTGACTAAAGCGGCAGAGCGCACATTCTTATCACTGCCTGCGGCCAGTCATCGGATAAAAAATTTAGAAAATAGCATGGGTACAGAGTTACTTTATCGCAGTAGTCAGGGGGTCACCTTGACTCCAGCAGGGGAAGTGTTTGTAGAGCATGCCATGCGAGTATCACAGCAATTACAGTATTTGCGTGGCGATATGAAGGAGTATGCCGAGGGTATTCGCGGCAGAATACGTGTCTATGCTAATACCACGGCAATGAGCGAGTTTATGCCGAAAATTTTAGGTCGCTATCTGGCCTTGCAGCCAGATGTCAGTATTGAATTACGTGAGCGTCTTAGTATAGAAATTGTGCAGGCGGTGGCAGAAGGGCATGCGGATATTGGTATTGTGGCTGGGCTTGATGAAGCCGTGATGAAAAGCAGCAATTTGCAATATTTGCCTTATCGCGTCAATAAGTTGAGCTTTGTCGCTCACCCCTCACATCCTCTGAGTCAAGGGCAGTCGATAGACTTCAGTGATAGTCTAGAGGAAAGCTATGTGTGTCTTTCGGAATGGAGTGCGATCCATGGTTTCTTGCTTAAGGCGGCATCTAATTTAGGGCGTAGCTTACGTTATCGGGTCGAGGTTAGTAGTTTCGAGGCGGTCTGTCGGATGGTGGAGGCCAAGGTTGGCGTAAGCGTGATACCTGCAACTGCTATTACTCGTTACGCTCAGACCATGGATATCGTCAAGATACCGTTAAATGATGCGTGGGCCGATAGGCAGTTACAAGTGTGTATACGGCCTGATGAGAAACTGCCGAGCTTTGCTCAGCCGCTACTGGATTTGTTGCTAGAAGATGCAGAAGAGGCGCGGAAAAAGTAATAATCAATAAAACGCACCCTCTTTCAATCTAATCAAGCTGGGGTTAAGCGAAGAGCAATTCACTAATCACACAGCATAGGGCAAGATAGATACTATATAACGATAGATAATCTTTAAAAAGGTCAGATAATGAGTGAAGTTAATCTACAAGACTGGGTGGGACGCCAACAAAGCACGACGGATTTTATCAGTGCATCACATGCTAAAAAAGTTGCTTATAGCGTTGATGCACCGGTACCGGCTGATGGTGAGGAGTTGCCACATCTTTGGCATTGGGCTTATTTCATTGAACCGGCTCCTTTAGCTGAGTTGGGTGAAGATGGTCACCCTGCCCGTGGTGGTTTTTTACCGCCGGCGGATAATAGAAACCGTATGTGGGCAGGCGGTCGCTTGAACTTTGTACGTCATTTAGTGATTGGTCAGGAAGCGACGTGTATTACTACCATCAAGGCAGTAGTTGAAAAAGAAGGTCGTACTGGTAAGTTGTTATTCGTTACCCTTGAGCATCGTTATGAACAGGGTGGTGAGCTGTGTATTAGCGAAGAGCAAGACATTGT
>JAAYRZ010000128.1 GCA_012518515.1 Alcaligenaceae bacterium | reverse complement strand
TGCAGCGCAGCGTGTTTCAATTACGGTGCCATCGGGTAACTTCGGTAATATTTTAGCCGGACACATAGCACGCCAAATGGGACTGCCGATTAAGCGTCTAGTGCTAGCGACTAATGAGAATAATGTCTTAGAGGAGTTCTTCCGCACTGGTGTTTATCGTCCAAGAGCGGCTGAGAAAACCTACAAGACTTCAAGTCCTTCCATGGATATTTCTAAGGCCTCAAACTTTGAGCGTTTTGTTTATGATTTAATGCATCAGGATGGAGCTAAAGTCAAAGCACTTTGGGAGCAATTAGCCACTGAGGGTTATTTCGATTTATCTGAAGAAAAGCATCGCTTTGAAGCGGAGTTCGGCTTTTTATCGGGTGCCAGTACTCATCAGGATCGTCTCGATACGATCAAGTCAGTTTATGAGGAGAGTGGCTTAATCATTGATCCGCATACGGCTGATGGGGTTAAGGTTGCACGTGAAAATCTTCACGATGGCGTACCTATGTTAGTTCTTGAAACAGCATTGCCGTTGAAGTTTTCCGAGACCATTAAGGAAGCCATTGGTATTGATATGGAGTTACCTGAGCATCTGGCTGACTTGATGGAACTACCACAGTATGTTGAAGAGATGGACAACGATGTGGAGCAGGTGAGAGCCTATCTGCAACAGAATATTCAACTGTAATTATTAAGGCTGAAGCCTGTTTTGGAGTAGGGGTTGTGGTGAGCTGATTGATAGTTCAACATTAACCCCTTTTTTATTATGAAGCATAGTTATTTATTTTATTTTTTGCAGTTTGCAAAGTCCATTCTCTTATTAAGTTTTGTCTTTAGTTTGACGCGTTTTTATGCTTATCCCACAGGTGATGGTAGTCAATTAGGATTGCTTGGTAGTTTTGGTTTCTCGGTGTTTGGTATGATTTCCATGGCGATGCTCTATGCGGTGCCAGCTCTGATATCACCTTTTGCTTATAAATATTTTTATAACAAACGTTTGATCGCAGCAGTACTTAGTTTTGTCATTTTTGCAGGCTATCATTATTTTTTCTTAAGCCATATTTCACCCGAGTTTGAAAGTTTATCCCAGCAGTACCCAACGATGTTTTGGTTGCTGTTTTTAGCATTTATTGCCCTGACTGAGTTTTTTATTTGGCGTAAGGAAAAAAGCTTAAGTAGTAAGTAATTAGAGTTTTCATTACTACTGATAGAACATTAGAGAGAAGTTTATGCAAACAGAGCTCCATTCTTATAATCCGGCAGAAGGGCATGGCCTAGCTCATGACCCGCTTAATGCAATTATTGGTCCTCGCCCAATTGGCTGGATTGGTACTAAAAGCAAAGAGGGTGTTTTAAATCTGGCGCCTTTTTCTTTTTTTAACCTTTTTAACTACGATCCGCCTATCTTGATTTTTACTGGAACGAGGCAGAAAAAAGATACGATCCAAAATGTCGAAGATACGGGTGAGTTTAGTTGGAATTTGGTGACTCGCGAATTGGCTGAACAAATGAACTTGAGTAGTATTGAAGCGCCAGTAGACGAGTTTGATTTCGCCAAGTTGACTCCTTTGAAAGGTGAAATGGTTGATGCGCCTAGGGTTGCTGAGAGTCTTGTTACCATGGAGTGCAAGCTACTATCTTGTAATCAACTAAAGGACATAGACGGGGTTGAGCATCCGAGCTGGATTGTCATGGGACAAGTTGTGCGAGTTCATATTGCTAGATCGATGATTGATGAAAATAATATCTATCAGGCGCATCGAGCACGTAGGGTGTTACGTGCAGGTGGACCGGCTAATTACTATGAAATTACCGAGGATACTCTATTTCAAATGCAGCGTCCGAGTAGCAAAGAGCACAAGGTATAACTTAAATTTTATTAAAAGAAAACTTATGTTTTTGAGCAATCCAGGCTTTGCGTAAAGGACTTAAGTTTGTTCGGTGTTCCAGTATGTCTTTAGGACTTTTATCGATTTTTTGTAAAAGCTCTTTATGCATGCTAGCAAAACTTAGTAAAGGACGAAGTCGACGAATTTCTTCTTTAGGAAAGCTGTTAAGCTCCTGCTGTGTTGCATCAAAGAAGCTTAAGGCGCGTGTTTTTTGAAAGTCGACGAGCTCCTTAAAGTTATCGCTATATTGTCGTTGCTGTATTTGATTGGCTGTGACGTTAAATTGGCGTAAATCGGACATGGGAATATAAATTCTACCCTGCATACTATGCAGGCCGATGTCACGGATGATGATCGTCAGGCCTATGGCTTTGGCTAGGTTAGTAGTAAAAGCATGATGCTTTTCGGGAGAATAGTTATTGCCTAGCAATTGCCAGCTTAGTAGCTTGCTTAGGGAGCCAGCGTTAAGCAATAAGTATTTTTCTAGATTTGGCCAGTCTAAATAGCGTCCCTGACTCAAATCCAGTTCAGTCGCTTCAATCATCTCTGAAAAAAGCTGAAATACTTGCGCGGTGGCCTTTGGATCTGAGCTACATAAAGACAGTAAACTGCCTTCGCTTGATAAGGCTTTAGTAATAGGATGGTTGCTTTGTCCCTTTAGGCTTTGCTCTAGCTCAGAGCGCCACCAAGCTAGCTTAACCCGGGCGACAGAGGCCTCCTTGCACTCGATTAGTACCTCACTGATCTCTTTATGTAGGGCCAGTAGCGCCGTCAGGTGAGGGCGCTGTGCATCAGAAGAAGTCAGCAGAGCATAATAAATACTACTTGCCGGACGGTTTATTTTATCTTCACAATAGGCTAGTGGCGTCATAAAAAGAAATATAAAGTATGAAAGAGAGGATTATTTTAACAATAGTCTACTAGATAGGCTTTTTAAAGTCGGCTATAACCGTTTTAGCTTATGGATATTAGGGGCAACAGTTAAGCATTATTATACAAAAGGCGTACAATAACATACTATGCCAGTAGTCTATCGGTTTAGGTTTAAAGTTTAATTTTAAGCGTTTATATTTTAGGGTGATATCTTGCCACGTCCGACCTTAGCAACTATTTCTACGCCTAATATGGCACACAACTTGGAGGCCGTTAAGCAGTTGGTCAAGCAACAAGTAGGTGATGCGCGTTTTCAACACAGTAAAACCATTGCTGTTGCCAAGGCTAATGCCTATGGTCATGGTATTGAAGCTGCAGTGCGTGGTTTCGCTGCTGCCGATGGTATTGGTGTCATAGAAACTGAGATGCTCTACAAACTGAGGGAGCTTGGTTGGCAAAAGGAGCTCGTGTTACTTGAGGGTTTTTTTGATGAGTCGGATCTAGTCACTTTACAGCAATGTAAAGTGACTACTGCGGTACATTCTCAGGAACAATTAGATGCGCTTGATTTGTTAGCAGAAGGTGCCGCGCTTAAGGTGATGCTAAAGCTCAATACTGGTATGAATCGTTTGGGTTTTAGGCCTGAGGTCTTGGACGATGTATTAACTCAATTAGAGCGACTTCAGGCGCAGCGTAAGGTTAGTGAGGTGGTGGTGATGATGCATTTTGCTGATGCTGATGCGCCGGATAGAGCCTCACTTGATTATGCTTGGACGAATTTACGACAGGCATTAGAGCAAATCCATAGCAGGAAGTTTGCATTTAATAGTTTAAGTGTTTGTAATTCGGCAGCGACTTTACGCTATGCCGATGAGTTATTGCTACCCGATTATAAAAATACTATCCGTCCAGGCCTTTGTCTTTATGGTTCCTCACCCATGGGTAATCAGGAGGAACAGAGAGCAATAGATTTTAATTTAAAACCAGTGATGACATTAAAAGCAAAAATTATCGCTATACAGGAGGTTGCCGCTGGAGAAACTGTCGGCTATGGGAGTCGCTTTAAGGCAAATGAGCGGACTCGAATTGGTGTAGTAGCCTGTGGTTATGCGGATGGTTATCCGCGTTGGGCTGATGCTTCAACACCCGTTGTGGTTAATGGGGTTGAGACACATCTTGCTGGTCGTGTTTCCATGGATATGATTACCATTAATTTAAATCCGGTTCATGAGGTACGGGTTGGTGACTGGGTAACTCTATGGGGCGATGGCGGAGCGAGCATTGATAGGGTAACAGAATGCGCTGGTATGGGTTCTTATGAAACGTTATGTAATTTGAACCAACGAGTAATAAAACAAATTATTTAGTAGTTAAATGGCAAAAGCAAAAACAATTTTTACATGTCAGTCCTGCGGTGGAACGGCACTTAGATGGCAAGGACAATGTCCTAATTGCCAAGAGTGGAATACCTTAGAAGAAACCATTGAGCGTGTCGAGAGTAAAAAGGCAGTTTCCAATCGTTTTAATCACCTAGCTGCAACAACGCCTGTACGTCGCTTGGCAGAGGTACAAATGCAGGATATACCACGCATGAGTACAGGTCAGGCAGAATTTGATCGGGTACTTGGGGGTGGCCTGGTTCCGGGCTCTGTGGTTTTAATTGGTGGTGATCCTGGGATTGGTAAATCTACCTTGTTACTTCAGGTGTTGACTAGTTTATCCTTGAGTGAGGATGTCCTCTATGTGACTGGAGAAGAGTCGGATCAGCAAGTGGCTTTGAGAGCAAAACGATTGGAATTGACAACGGATGCCGTACAGTTACTGGCTGAAATTCAATTGGAAGCCATTCAAAGAGCAGTTGATGAGCTCAATCCTAAAGTCGTGGTAATTGACTCCATACAAACTATGTTCTCTGCCGAGTTAACTGCGGCTCCAGGTTCAGTATCACAGGTTAGAGAGTGTGCAGCCCAGCTAACGCGTATGGCTAAGCAAAGAGGTATTGCACTTGTGATGATTGGTCATGTGACTAAAGACGGTAGTCTCGCTGGGCCTCGGGTGTTAGAGCACATTGTGGATACTGTGCTGTATTTTGAAGGCGATAGTCATTCATCACATCGCTTAATTCGTGCCTTTAAAAATCGCTTTGGCGCAGTCAATGAGCTAGGTGTTTTTGCCATGACCGATAAGGGCTTGAGAGGAATTAATAACCCTTCCGCAATCTTCTTGTCTCAGCACTCAACTGATATTGCTGGCTCTTGTGTAATGGCAACTCAAGAGGGCACTAGGCCGCTCTTAGTCGAGATTCAGGCCTTGGCGGATGCTGCTCATGTGCCTAATCCAAGGCGTTTAAGTCTAGGGTTGGATGGTAGTCGTTTAGCCATGTTGCTAGCCGTTTTACACAGACATGGCGGTATTCCTACCTTTGATCAGGATGTATTTATTAATGCGGTCGGGGGCGTTCGGATCACAGAAACGGCCTCTGATTTACCCGTTTTATTAGCCATTATTTCTTCACTTCGAGATAAACCACTGCCAGAAGGATTCTTTGCTTTTGGTGAGGTTGGTTTAGCAGGGGAGATTCGACCGGCAACACGGGGCCAAGAGCGACTAAAAGAAGCAGCCAAGTTAGGTTTCAAGGTCGCAATGATTCCAAAGCATAATGCACCCAAACAAGATATTGGAGGCTTAACGGTTTGGCCGGTGTCACGTTTAGCGGACATTTTTGATTTTTTAAGAAAGGAATAAGGCTTTGGAAGTCGTCTTAGAATTTGCCATGTTTATCGTACTGGGTGCCATTATTGGTTTTGTTGGTGCTTTAGTGGGGATTGGTGGGGGGATTGTTGCTATCCCCATGCTGGCTATTGTATTTGATATGCCACAGCAGTTAGCCCAAGGTACCGGGATGGTAATGATTGTGGCTAATGTATTATTTGCGGTTCATGGCTACAACAAAAACAATAAAATTGATTTCAAAGGGGTTAGCCTAGCCATCGTAGTCAATGTCATTGTGACTTACTTTGCTTCAATGTTGGTTCAGGGGGTTGACCCTGATTTATTAAGAAACTGTTTTGCGGTCTTACTTTTTTTACTATCTTTACTGTATTTTTGGCAAACGCGACCTCGTAAAAATGTTGATTTATTGAAGGGAAGGCCAGAAAAAGAGTATAAGAAGATGGGGCATGTCGGATTTTTTATGCTCGGAGTGGCTGCCGGTGCTGTTGGTGGATTCTTCGGTGTTGGCGGCTCATTAGTAGCAGTACCAGTGCTTACGATGATTTACGGTTATAGGCAGGTAGTTGCTCAAGGGATTGGTTTAGCCCTCGTTTTACCTGGGGTGACGATGGGTTTAATTACTTATTCGATGCATGGAAGTACTGATTGGATGATAGGAATTCCCTTGGCAATAGGCGGTGTTATGATGGTCAAGCAGGGCATACAGTTGGCAGTACGTTTATCAGAGGTTTTTTTAAAACGACTTTTTGCTGTGGTGCTTCTTTTTACGGTAGTTCTGATGCTTCTTAAGTAGCTATCAAATTTATAGTGACAGTGTGAGTCTCAATATAGGTATTTATCAAGATGGCGGTCTATGGAAATCAAGGCAACAGTACAAGGTGATGGCTGGGGTATCCTAATTCATCCGGATTGGCAAAAGGATATTCTTCAGAGTGAGCTAAGCTTGGTTGATAGTTTTAGCCCAGCTATTTTTAGAGCGGAATGTTATGGCACTGATGCTAAGAGAGTTAGTGTTGGTGGGCGTAACGCTGCCTGGTTTATACCGACTGCTATAGGCCCAGCGGTGTTGAGGTATTATCGTCGTGGTGGGTTAATTGGTAAATTTAATCGCTCAAAGTATTTTTACACTAATCCACAAGGAACCCGTGCCTTTCAAGAATTTACGATTATTAATTACCTACATCAGGCAGGCTTAAGCGTACCCAAAGCATTAGGTGCTTTTTACCAAAAAAAAGGGCTATTTTGTGAGATGGCCTTAATCACTTCCTTAATTGAGGATACGCAGCCCTTAGCGATGATTTGTCAGCAATTAATAGATGCTGAAATCAGACAGGAAGAAGCAGAACGCTATGCCCGTTCAGCTGCTTATAAGATTCACCAAATGCATGATTTAGACGTGTGGCATGCGGATCTTAACGCCTTTAATATTTTATGTTCTAGCGATCCAATCAACGCTTATTTAATTGATTTTGATAAAGCAAAAAAAATAAAACTGGATCATCGACTAAGACAACAAAATCTAGATCGTCTCGCTCGTTCCTTAAAAAAGGTTTGTGGTGAACAAAGTATTGTATTTATGGAACAAATCTTACAAAATTATCATCATTTTGAATAGAATCAACCCTTTTAAAAGGGTTTCGCTTTATCATTAGTTTTTGTTTTTTTGTATAGGGGATTGCTCAGATGAAACTGAAATCTATTGGTCTCTCTTTAATGGTTTCCGCCTTTGTTGCAGGCACTGCCACAGCACAAGATAGTAATGTAGTTAACGTGTATAACTGGGCCGAATATACTGCCCCTGATACAATTCCCGGTTTTGAACGAGAAACCGGTATTCAAATCCGTTATGACACTTATGACACTAACGATATTCTTCAAGCTAAGTTATTAACCGGTAACTCCGGCTACGATGTAGTGGTACCTGCTACTCACTACGCAGCGCGTCAGATTGAAGCCGGTTTGTTGCAAAAACTGGATAAGTCTCAGATTCCTAACTGGGAACATTTAGATCCGGAGATTATGGCTGTTGTAGCTCAGGTTGATCCGGGTAATGAGTATCTTGTACCGTGGGGTTATGGCACTAATGGTCTTGGTTATAACGTAACCAAAGTCAAAGAAATCATGGGTGAGGATTACGATTTCCGTGATTGGTCTAATTTATTTGATCCTGAGAAGGTAGAAAAGCTGCGTGGTTGCGGTATTTCCATTCTTGATGAGGCGGCTCAAGTGTTCCCGGCTGTCTTGCATTACTTGGGTAAGGATCCTAATAGTTCAGAAGAAGCGGATTATCGTGAGGCGATTGAGGTTTTAAAAGCCATTCGTCCCTACGTTCGTCAGTTTAGTTCTTCTGGCTATATTGATGAGTTAGCTTCAGGCGATTTATGTTTTGTTTATGGTTTTAATGGCGATGTGATGATTGCTGCTGACCGTGCTAAAGAAGCGAATCGTGATTTTGAAATCGCTTACTTCACGCCAAACGATGGCGCCCCAGTCTGGTTTGATACCATGGCAGTACCTAAGGATGCACCGAATTTTGATAATGCGATGAAGTTTATTAACTACATTGAAACGCCAGAAGTGCATGCTGCTATCACCAATGAAATGTTTTTCACCAATGCTAATAAAACAGCGCGTGAACACGTTTTACCTGAAATCGCTGCCAATGAGGAGCTGTATCCAGGCGCAGAGAAGGCTAAGACTTTATTTGTAATTAAACCCCAGCCGATGAAGATTCTTCGTTTACAAACGCGCTTATGGGCTGAGTTAAAAGCAGGACGTTAATAGTAAATTAACAGATTTTTTAGCAGATAAAAAATGGCCCGTATTGATTAAGTTTTACTTGATCTACGGGCCATTAATCAATTGATTGAATAGGAATTGCAAAGCAAATGACTGAAGGGCATTTAGCAGCTACTGCTACGACGGATGATGAGTTTTTAAAGCTGGTCGACTTAAAAAAGATTTTTGGAGACGTGGTCGCTGTTAAAGGAGTTGATTTAACAGTTAAGCGTAATGAGATTTTTGCTTTATTGGGTAGCTCGGGTTGTGGTAAGTCCACTTTATTAAGAATGTTAGCAGGTTTCGAAAAGCCAACCTCAGGGCAGATTTTTCTAGATGGTGTGGATATTGCGAATGTTCCACCTTATAAACGCCCAGTGAATATGATGTTCCAGTCCTACGCCTTATTTCCGCATATGACGGTTGAGGCTAACGTTGCTTTTGGTTTGAAGCAAGAGGGCGTGGATAAGCAAGAAATTCATCAACGAGTTTTTGAAGCACTGGATTTAGTACAAATGGCTGGTTTTTCCCGTCGTAAACCATCTCAATTGTCTGGTGGCCAGCAACAACGCGTGGCGTTGGCCAGGAGTCTAGTCAAGCGACCAAAGTTATTACTTCTTGATGAGCCAATGTCAGCCTTGGATAAGCAAATACGCCAGAAAACCCAAATTGAATTGAGCAAGATCATTGAGCAAGTTGGTGTAACCTGCATTATGGTGACTCATGATCAAGAAGAGGCGATGACCATGGCCGATCGTTTAGCCGTGATGACTGACGGTGAGATTATTCAGCAGGGTACACCTAAGGATGTGTACAGTTTTCCTAACTCACAATTTGTGGCCAGTTTTATTGGTAATACCAATATTTTCAAAGGACGGATTGTGGTGGATGAGCCGGATCACGTGTTGATTGAGTCTGAAGATTTGGAAGATCCTCTATATGTGAGTCACGGTGTGAATGAGCCTTTAGGGATGGAGGTTTATGTTTCGATTCGTCCAGAGCAAATTCGTGTGTTAACCGATGAGCCGGATGATTCAGTGAACGTCGCCTATGGCGTGGTGACCCACGTTGCCTGGATGGGCAGCTATATGCTGTACCAAATCGAGTTAGACTCCGGTAAAGTGATCGATGCTAGTATGCCGGCACGTATGGCTCTGGATGATGCGCCGGGTGTGGGCGATGAGGTGTACCTGACTTGGGGGGCAGATAGCGGGACGGTGTTGCCATCATGACCAAGTTAAGTCATTTATTTTCCTGGTTGCCGACGCGCGATCGTTTAAGTATCGTGCCACCCTATGCGTGGCTGATTTTGACGCTTTTAGTGCCTTTTTTAATTGTTTTAAAAATCAGTCTAGCTGAGTCCATTTTTGGTCAACCACCATACTCTAAACTATTTGAGTATAAAGATAGTGTTTTACAAATAGCCATTTATCTAGAAAGCTATATCACCTTATTTACCGATACGCTTTTTGTTGAGGCGTATTTACGTTCAATTAAAATGGCGGCTATTACGACGTTATTTTGTATTTTGATTGGCTATCCTATGGCTTATTTTATTGCCAAATCCAATCCTAAAACGCGTAATTTATTGCTCTTAGGGGTGATACTGCCTTTTTGGACTTCTTTGTTGTTGCGAGTTTATGCTTGGGCAGGAATTTTGCGTAATGAAGGCTTGCTAAATAACTTCCTTATTTGGATAGGTATTATCGATTCGCCGATTGAGTTATACAGAACGGATATCGCTGTGTATATCGGTTTAATCTATACTTACCTGCCATTTTTTATTTTGCCACTCTATACCAACTTGCTAAAACATGATCAACGTCTACTAGATGCGGCTTATGACCTTGGTGCAAGACCGATTAAAGCGTTTTTGACTATTACCTTACCCTTATCCACTTCTGGGATAATAGCAGGCTCCATGCTGGTGTTCATTCCATCAGTAGGTGAGTATGTGATTCCTGAGTTATTGGGTGGGACCAATACCTATATGATTGGTCGAGTGATGTGGGATCAGTATTTTACTAATTCTAATTGGCCAATGGCAGCGGCTATTGCGGTTGTCATGTTGCTAATTTTACTGATTCCTTTGGTGTTGTTTCAGATTAATCAGGCTAAGCAGTATAAGGAGCAGGACTAATGAAATTGAGCACTTGCTTTAAATATTTTGTTTTTATTGTCGGTTTTGGTTTTTTATATTTACCAATCGTATCGCTGATTGTTTTTTCTTTTAATGACTCTGCCTTGCAGTCTACTTGGACTGGTTTTTCCTTACGCTGGTATCAGAGTCTATTAAATGACACCAATCTTTTAAGAGCCGCTTGGTTGTCGATAAAGATCGCTTTCCTGTCAGCGACTGCTGCTGTGGTTGTTGGTACGTGGGCGGCCTATGTGTTAGTGCGCAAAGGACCATTTTTAGGATTTCCGGTATTTATTGGAATGCTCAACGCACCGTTGGTGATTCCTGAGGTGATTTTGGGGGTGTCGATTTTGCTAATGATTATCGAACTCAGGGCGCTGATCGGTTTTCCGGCGGATAATGGAATGTTCACTATCTGGGTGGGGCATGTGGTTCTTTGTGTTGCCTATGTATCGGTTGTTGTGTCATCACGTATTCGTGAGTTGGATCGATCGCTTGAAGAAGCGGCTTTGGACTTAGGGGCGACTCCGTTAAAGGTGTTTTTTAGTATCGTACTGCCACTGATTGCTCCGGCCATGGTTGCAGCTTGGTTATTAGCTTTTACCTTGTCTATGGATGACGTGGTCATAGCTTCTTTCCTAAATGGCCCGGGTTATACTACTTTGCCAGTTGAGGTCTTTTCTCGGGTTCGATTAGGGATTAAGCCCGAGGTCAATGCCTTAGCCACGATTATGATTCTTGTTGTTGGTGTTTGTGTCATAATCGGAAATCGAATACAGTTCAAAAGGAGCGAAGCATAAGCTCGCTCTAAACTTAATGTAGCCTATAGTAAATTAAGGTGTATCCATGACGTTTAAAATATTTGGCTTGAAGCGTTGCAGTACTTGCGTTAAGGCTAGAAAGTTTCTAGAAGCACAGGGCCATGAGGTCGAGATGATCGATGTTAGAGAGCAGGTACCAAGTGCTGAGCAGCTCAGTGAGTGGGCGGCAGTTGTCGGCTGGGATAAGCTGATTAATAAGGCATCCCAGACTTGGCGTCAATTAGATGATGCTGACAAGGAGTTAAGTTCTGATGAGGAGCGCATTGCCCTAGTACAGGCGCAACCTAGTCTTATGAAGCGGCCTTTATTAGTTTATACTGATGGGGTGCAACTCGGCTTTTCTGAGAAAAGCTATGAGGAGTTGTTGTCATGAGTCTCAGCCAAAATGAGCTAAAGCAGCAAGTAGCGCTTGCTGCAGTAGAGTATATACGCGAATTTTTTAACCCGGATGCGGTGATTGGAGTTGGCACAGGTTCCACCGCTGATCTTTTTATTGACGCTTTAGCTCAATACAAGGAGCAGTTTAAAGGAGCAGTGGCTAGTTCAGAGCGTACAGCTGAGCGTTTGAGAGGGCATGGTATAGCGGTTTTTGATCTTAATGAGATTGATACTATGCCAGTGTATGTCGACGGTGCGGATGAAGTTAATCCTAAGTTACAAATGATTAAGGGTGGGGGCGGTGCGTTAACCCGAGAAAAAATTGTTGCATCAGTTGCCGAGCGTTTTGTTTGTATTGTGGATGATTCAAAGTGGGTAGAGCGTTTAGGTACTTTTAAGATCCCCTTAGAGGTTATTCAAATTGCTTTAAACTCTGTATCTAATCAGCTTAAATCTCTGGGTGCTGTGGAAGTGGTAGAGCGTCCAGGCTTTATTACAGATAATGGTCATCCTATTCTTGATGTCGCGGGCTTTCAGCTAGAGGACGCGAGTCAATTAGAGCAACAGATTAATCAACTACCGGGTGTTGTTACTTGTGGTTTGTTTGCGCTTGAGCCTGCTAGCGTTGTTTTAATGGCAAGCCAAGATGGCGTTAAAATCATAAATGCTTAGTGTCATTGATTAGTAATAATCACCTTTTACAATAGAATAATTTTCAATATGGAGTGTCAGATGATTGAACAGCACACAAGTACCCGTTACGGCGAATCTTTAGAAGAGATGCGTACCAACTTTTTACGCATGGGCGGCTTGGTCGAGTCCATGATTAATGACGCAGTTGAAGCACTTACTACCGGCAATCTAGCTTTGACAGAGCGTGTTTTTGAGTATGAGGTTGAAGTTAATACCTTAGAGGTTGAGACAGACTCCTTAATTGCACAACTGATTGCACGTCAGCAACCCGCTGCGGTTGACTTGCGCTTAATTTTATCAGTTACCAAAATGCTTACAGACCTTGAGCGTTGTGGTGATGAGTCAGAAAAAATTGCTCG
>JAAYRZ010000011.1 GCA_012518515.1 Alcaligenaceae bacterium | reverse complement strand
GAGGAAATAGATGCTTTAAGTTCCGCAGTAGCTTTAGTAGCTAACATTGGGCCAGGTTTAGGTAATGTCGGCCCGATGAGTAACTATGCAAACTTAAATGACTTCCAGCTTTGGGTTGGTAGCATTGCGATGTTGGTAGGGCGCCTAGAATTGCTGACAGTCTTTGTGATCTTTACCCCTCATTTCTGGCGTCGTTAGTATTTGAGTAAGCGTGAGGGATGAGGAATAGCTGTGAGTCTTAAAGACCGTTTTTATAGCCTATATGGCGCCATGCCTCATAAATAGTTACGGCCACACTATTTGAGAGGTTAAGGCTGCGGCCCTTGGTTAGCATCGGCAGTCTGATGGACTGCTCTACGCCAATGATGTCCCATTCTTCAGCTTTTAAGCCAGCGGTCTCCCTGCCAAATATAAAGCAGTCCCCTTCTTGGAAGTCTACGTGACCAAGATTTCTCTGACTCTTGCTAGAGAGTGCAAAGCATCGGTCCTTAGCTGCTCCTGTAGATGCGATGGCTTCTTCTAGGCTGTCATGAGTCTGCAAATCAGCCCATTCATGATAGTCTAATCCCGCACGCCTTAATCGCTTATCGTCGAGCTCGAAACTAAAAGGCTTAACGAGGTGTAAAGAGCTGCCAGTATTGGCGGTCAGGCGAATGATGTTGCCGGTATTAGCAGGGATTTCGGGCGAAACTAGGATAATATGAAACACAATATTTTTCGGTTCTAAAGGGTTGGGTTAATAACTGGCACGAGCCAGAACAATGCAGTGAACATGCTTGACCCCCGCAGCTTTAAGGGCCTGACTAGCGCTATCGAGGGTAGCACCACTAGTCATAATGTCATCAATTAAAATCACCTCACTTTCATCAAGGCGATAAGCACAATAATACAGCTGAAGTACATTGAGTCTACGACCGATACTATCTAAGGCTTTTTGCTCTGTATAAAGCCGCTCTTGATCTCTTCTGAGTACCTCGTGGTTGATACGCCAACCGTTAAGCTTTGCTAGATATTTAGCGATTTCAGATGCAGGATTATAACCCCTTTTTTTAAGTGATTGATTACTCGATGGAAGGGGGATGCATAATTTGCCTACAGGTGTTTTGATGCCTTGTCGCTGTAAACGGGCTTGTAATAATTTGGCAAATGGCTTAGCTAGGCCAAGCTGTCCGGAGTTTTTGTAGCGTAAAAGTAGTGATTTCATCGGTTCTACATAATCAAAGCCGATGTGCAGGTGATCATAATGTGGTTTTGATAAATAGCAGCTTTCACAATAGTCCAAGCCCTTTAGGGCGAGCTGACAGCGAGGGCAGCGGTTTTGATGACTGCTAGTTGCTGTTAAAATATCTGTAATGCAGGCTTGGCAAAAACTGCCTGCTAGACATAAATCCTGACAAAGTGGGCAACGGCCGCCAATGTAGGGAGTCAGATGCCTGAAAATAGCATCTGGGTGCTGTATTTGTGCAGTGATGATTTCGCCAAGATGTCGCATGCTTAACCCCTTAATATAATGAATATCCCCTATGGCTTTATGGGTCGTTTTAACATCTTGTACGGCTCGTGGAGTATGATAGGATTAATTTATCCAGTACAGAATGTTGTCATGAGTATTCAAAAGCCTCAACAAGAATTAGCCATTAATCATGCCCATGTGATTCAGCAGTTTAAGCGTCGTCAGATGCTCGAACCCGCACGCTTTCTGCTCGATGAAGTCGCTGATCGTATGATTGATAGGCTGAAGTACATCAAGCATAGCCCCGCATCCATCCTAGATGCAGGCTGTGGGCTTGGTCATGGCATAGAGATTTTACAGAGACTCTATCCTGAGGCCGAATTTACTGGCCTTGATAATCAAAAGGATTTCTTAAAACTTGCTGAACAGCGTCTAATGCCACAGGTAACTACTTTTGGTAGTATAAAAAGTCTTCTATCGCGAGTTTCTGGTAAGGCCGCTTCACAGATGGCAGGTACTAAGATCCCACGTTTTGTAGAAGCTGACTTAGCTACTAGTACACTTAAGCCAAATATCTTTGATTTTATTTGGTCAAATATGGCTTTGCATTGGCATCGTAGTCCACCGGAAGTGTTTAGGGAGTGGTATCGACTTTTGGCGGTTGATGGACTATTGATGTTTTCTTGCTTCGGACCAGCCACCTTGATTGAGTTGCGCGCAGCCATTCAGCAAGCTGGTTGGAAAACACAGACGATGGCTTTTGTGGATATGCACGATTTTGGTGATATGCTGATGGAAAGTGGTTTTAAGGACCCCGTGATGGATCAACAGATGATCACTTTGACCTACAAAACACCTCAAAAGTTATTAGCCGATGTGCGTGCGCTTGGAGGTAATCCGAGTCTAGGTCGGAATCCAGGTCTCCAAAGTCGAGAGTCATTGCAGCGTTTGTACCAAGCTCTTGAGGAGCAGCGCCGCGATGATGGTCTGATTTATCTAAGTTTTGAAATTATTAATGGTCATGCGTGGCGTGGTGCTAGCTTGCACTTTGATGGCGTAACAAGAGTATCGATTGCTTCAATTGGCAGAAAGTAAAAGTAGTGCCGTTTTAGTTTTCAGCCTTGACTTCACGAGCTAGTAGCTTGGCTACGCTTTCTAGTGAGTTGACATCATTAAATAAAATATCGCAGACTACCTCAGTAATCGGCATTTCGACATTAAGGGCGGTGGCGCGGGCAAGTGCTGCACGAGCACAACGTACACCCTCTGCTGTAAGGCCAGTTGCCAAAATGTCTTCTAAGGCTTGACCCTGTGCCAGAGCAAGGCCTACCTGTCGATTGCGTGATAAGTCACCTGTTGAGGTGAGTACTAAATCACCTAAACCAGTTAATCCAGAAAAAGTATCGCTTTGGCCGCCCATGGCCAAACCAAGGCGCTTGATCTCATTGAGTCCACGCGTAATGAGTGCGGCGCGTGCATTATTGCCAAGGGCAAGGCCATCACTAATGCCACATGCGAGGGCAATGACGTTTTTCATGGCACCACCCACTTCGACACCAACGACATCTTGGCTATAGTAAACACGGGTGTGATTACTGTGCAAGGCTTGAATGACGCGTTGACCCACAATAGTGTCGT
>JAAYRZ010000010.1 GCA_012518515.1 Alcaligenaceae bacterium | reverse complement strand
TGGCTGGTATTTACTACGGTGCCCAATACGGGGGTAATACCTCTGCGATTTTGCTTGGCATACCTGGTGAAAGTTCGGCAGCGGTGTCGGTGTTTGATGGCTATCCCATGGCAAAAAAAGGGCGTGCTGGTGCGGCATTAGCCATCTCTGCCTTGAGTTCTTTTTTTGCTGGCTGTGTGTCTACTTTGCTGATGTTTCTTTCAGCACCATTACTCGGTAAAGTTGCGCTGGCTTTTGCTTCGGCTGAGTATGCGCTTTTGATGGTTTTGGGGCTCATTGGTAGTATGAGTTTTGCCAGTGGGGCTTATTTAAAAACCATGGGTATGGTGGGGCTAGGCCTTTTCTTGAGTACTGTCGGTATTGATTTTTATACAGGAACTCCGCGTTTTGAATACGGCATCATGGCACTAAGTGATGGCTTTCCTATTGCCGTTGTTGCTATGGGCGTATTTGGAATTGCTGAAGTCATTGAACAGTTAGTGCATCAATTTAAGCTACGACGTGCCGGTGGCAAAATACCTGCCATGGCGGCGATTCCCTTTAAGTCACTTTATCCCTCGAAAACTGAGGCAAAGCAATCTGTCGCTCCAGCTAGTCGTGGCACCTTGATGGGGGTGTTATTAGGCATTTTTCCAGGGATTGGGGCCACTATTGCCTCTTTTGCTGCTTATAGTGTTGAAAAGCAAGTAAATCGTGAGCGGGAGGAGTTGGGCACAGGTCATCCAGCCGGACTAGCCGCTCCAGAAGCGGCTACGAATGCAGCAGCCCAAACTTCCATGATCCCTTTATTAACCTTAGGTATTCCGGGTAGTGCTGTGGTGGCGCTAATGATGGGCACCATGAATGTGCATAATATTCAGCCAGGACCTACATTGATTAATCATCACCCCGAGCTGTTTTTTGGCGTGATTGTGTCTATGTGGATTGGTAATTTGATGCTGCTAGTATTGAATTTGCCACTGATCGGTATCTGGGTAAAACTATTGCAGGTGTCAAAGCCGATATTACTGCCTATTATTTTAGTGGCTTCTACCCTAGGAGTTTATCTCTTAAATAGCAGTAGCGCTGATATTGTGTTGCTGCTGCTTTTTGGACTTCTTGGTTATGTTATGCGCCGCTTCGGCTGTAGCACGGCCTCCTTTATTTTAGCTTTTATCCTAGGCCCTTTACTTGAGGAGCACTTACGTCGCGCCTTATTGCTCTCAGATGGTTCCTTTTTAACCTTTGTGGAGCGACCGTTATCCCTATTTTTGTTAGTGTTGATCGGCGGGCTTGTGATGGTGATGGGGTGGCGGAGTTGGAAGCTGCGTTGAGCTTTGGCTTGTCACTAATTAGTCATTAGTTAGTCATCAATCAGTCATCTTTTGTTGTTAACATTTCTTTTATCAAAATATCATCCATTACCTGAAATCATAGCAGTTACAAGATGGTTGTTCTATTTGTGGGGCATAAGTCCAGTGATTAGCACCATACAAGTCAAAAATATATGATTAAAGAAAAGAAAACATATATGGACCGTGCGCCACGAGTGGATTTTTTGTTTGTCTACATTTTTTGCGCTATACCGCTTTTATTTACTCGGACCTCCATCGCTGAACATATAGAACGTACTAGCCATACTGGTTTCTACATTGGATTAGTTGTTTGGTTACTAGCCTTCTGCTTGGTCATTAAGTATTATTTCCTTCCTGATTCTGCCATTGCTCAGCTTAAGAAGAGCGATCGGGTGGTGAGGGCAGAGATAATTGGGGATTCTCACCATGCTTTTTCGGGATTGCCGCCGCTGTCTTCGCATAGAAAAGGATTAGAGGGTGAGGAGCAATTTCGTAAAGAGCATGTGAATCGTCAGATCAAGGTAAAGTTATCTAATCTGGCAGGTACTCTAATCACTCATATTTTCTCTATGCCGGTGGATTACTCATCTTCTTCTAGCCTTAATGAAATTATTGAAACACAAAATCAACGTTTAGCAATCGAGTACGAGGGTGGTACTACTGCGTATATGCCAGTGTGGCTTAATGGTAAGGCGGTAACG
>JAAYRZ010000127.1 GCA_012518515.1 Alcaligenaceae bacterium | reverse complement strand
TAAAGCGTGATGGCAGCGGAAGATATCGCCGCACCCCAAATGATAATTAAGCCAATAGAAATTGAAATTAATAGCCGAGCCGTCAGACTTCGATTAGCTTTCACGGCATATCTCCCAACATATAACCTAAACCACGGCGAGTTTTAATAAAACGACTACCGATTTTTTTACGTAAATGATGGATATGCACCTCAACTGCATTACTCTCTACCTCTTGCTCCCAACCGTAGAGCTTATCCTCAATCATAGCTCGGCTAAGTACCTGTCCGGGATGTGTGACAAATAGCTCAAGTAGGCTATATTCGCGGATGCTGAGATTCAAGGCTTGATCATTTAAAAAAGCTGTCCGTGCCGCAGTGTCAAGTCTCAACTGCCCATAATCTAGATGTGAGCTACTGAAACCCTGGCTACGACGAACCAAGGCCTGTAAGCGTGCTACTAATTCACTGAGTTCAAATGGCTTAAGCAGATAATCATCGGCACCAGCATTAAGACCGGCTAAGCGATTTTCCAATGCATCCCGAGCCGTAAGAATTAATACCGGCGTATGCTCCTGCTGCTCTCGCCAGTGAGCTAAGACGTCCATGCCATCCATCTCCGGCAAACCTAGATCCAGAATCACCACATCATACGGTGCCGCAGTGAGTGCCTGCATGCCGCTACGACCAGAACTAAAGCAATCAACCGTCATACCGAACTTTTCAAGACCGCGGACAATACCGTCAGCGATTAATACATCATCCTCTAATAACAAAACTCGCATCAGCATCCTCCCAGTCAAAACTTCATTATAACCATTCGCCTACAGGCGAATCGACTAGCTGTCCGTGATATTTTGCCGAGTTAAAGTCATTTATATGATTAATATCTAAAACTCCTAACTTATATTAGTTAATTACTTTTAGCTATATAAAGATTGATATTAAGCAAATACTAACTTACCCCTCTTAGGTAGGATCAGGGTAAATGAAGCTAGTAGATACCCTGATTAACAGTTAATGGAGCTCTTACATGAAACCCTGTGAAAGTGCAAAAAGCTCGACAGGCACCTCGGGCAAGCGACAGTTTCTTAAAAACATGCTTGGCCTGAGCGCTGCGGCCACCGTCATTCCGATTATGCCTGTTGAAGCTGCAATCAATGAACAACCTCCACGTCGTCCCGGCATGCCCGGTAAGCGCTACGCGATGTTTATTGATTTACGTAAATGCATTGGTTGTCAAGCCTGTACCGTCGGTTGCTCAATGGAAAACCTACCGCCGATCGGTCAATTCCGTACCAATGTCTTGCAATACGAAGTCGAAAAATATGACGATGGCCTACCCGCCATGTTTAACCTACCGCGTTTATGCAATCACTGCGACAACCCACCTTGTGTGCCGGTATGTCCTGTTCAGGCCACTTTCCAACGTGAAGATGGCGTGGTTCTAGTTGATAACGAGCGTTGTGTGGGCTGTGGTTACTGTGTTCAAGCTTGCCCTTATGATGCGCGCTTTATTAATAAAGAAACCCAAACCGCGGATAAGTGTACTTTTTGTGAGCACCGCTTAGAAGTCGGCTTATTACCGGCCTGTGTAGAGACCTGTGTCGGTGGCGCCCGTTTGATTGGCGATTTAAATGACCCTGACAGCGAAATCAATGCCCTACTTGAACAACACCAAGGTGAGGTCAAAGTGCTTAAACCGGAGATGGGCACTACGCCACACGTGTTTTACTTAGGTCTACCGGATGAATTCGTTGACGGCGTCGACGGTCAAGCCAGTGTTCGCTTAGTACGTACCGCATAGAGGGAGGTGAGTCATGGAAATTATTGAAATATTAACACCACAATACGAAGCTGCCTGGTTACCATGGGCAGTGCAATACTTCTTTTTAATTGGATTAGCAACGACTGCGGGCATTACCGCAGCCTGTCTTGTTTTTGCGCCAGCAGACTCGGCAGCCCGTCGCTTACTGCCTTCGGCTGTCGCTGCTTTACTTGTCTGTGGCTTGGCAGCCCCCGTTGCCTTACTTGCCGACTTACACCAGCCTGCACGTTTTTGGCATTTTTATGCTCACTTTACCCCTTGGTCATGGATGTCTATCGGCGCCGTGATGATCCCCGTGTTTGTTGTCTTAACACTGACTTTTGCAGCCTTATGGTGGCTACGTAAAGAAGGTGCGCTCAAAGCAGTTGCTATTTTATTAATCCTTAGCTGCCTCGGTGTACTTCTCTATACCGGCTCCGAGCTGATGGTGATTCGTTCTCGTCCCTTATGGCATACGATTTTTGTGCCGATTAATCTTGCTTTAACGGGTTGGTTGGGTGCGCTAGGCTTTATGCTCTTAATCGCACGCTGGTTACCAGGCGGCATGGATGAGTTTCCTGGAGCCGTCTGGCGTCGTTTAGGTCTTATTTGTTTAGCATTACTTGCGATTTGTGGTGCAGCATGGGTAGTTTCTGGATTACTTGGTCTGGATCCATCCTTTAATGCGGCCTTAGACCTCTTTACGACTTATCCATCTTGGCGGTCTAGCCTAATTGGCTCCATAATCATGGCCTTGGTATTAGTCCTTGCCATGAGTGTCGGTCCAAAACGACTTTGTACTGGCCCCTATTCCTTTATTTGTGCCTTATTTATTATGAGTGCGGCATGGGTTTTCCGTTGGACCTTATTAATGGGTGTACAAACCGTACCAAAGTATGGTGCTGGTTTATACCTGCAAAGTTTGCCTCTGGGTTCCGAAGGCTTACTTGGCATGATTGGCGTTTTAGGTTTGTTTATCGCCTTTAGCGCGGTTGTAACTTGGTTCCTCGATCGCTACCCCAGCT
This sequence comes from Alcaligenaceae bacterium, assembly GCA_012518515.1. Classification (GTDB taxonomy): domain Bacteria; phylum Pseudomonadota; class Gammaproteobacteria; order Burkholderiales; family Burkholderiaceae_B; genus Oligella. The sequence continues at coordinate 2,498 of JAAYRZ010000127.1, read as the reverse complement.
ACGAGCAAATGGCTCGCACCGCGGCAGCAACACAGTCTGCCACCGTTTAATACATGATTTGACGATTAAAATATAGCTAGAGAGTTGACAATGAATGATAAATTAAAGAATAACGCGACAGAACAAGAAACCATTAATAAAAACCGTCGCAAACTATTTAAACACGGCGCTGTTGCCGTTGGTGGTACCGCGGCCTTTGCAGCCGGTTATGCTGAAACAGCTAAAAAAGCCTATATCGGCCTTACCAGCGGTAGCTCTGGTGAATCACCTAAACACGCTGTACGTGGCAATTCCTTAACTCCAGAATTTATGATTGATCCGGACACTAAGGAATTAACCCAACAAGCCGGACAAGTAGTAAGTCCCTCTTCCTGTCTAGGTTGCTGGACTCAATGTGGTGTCCGTGTGCGAGTTGATCAAGAAAACAATGAAATTCTACGTATATCAGGTAACCCTTACCACCCACTTGCCACCACTTATGCTGCAACAATGAGCACATCAGTGCGTGATGTTTTCACAAAATTAGGATTTGAAGGCGGTTATGGCGGTCGTGCTACCACTTGTGCACGCGGCACTTCAATGCAAGGACAAGTGACAAGCCCTTTCCGTGTACTCGGTCCCCTAAAGCGTGTTGGTAAGCGGGGTTCCGGTGAGTGGCAACGTATTTCTTTTGAACAATTAATTGAAGAAATCTGTGAGGGCGGTGATTTATTCGGTGAAGGTCATGTGGATGGTTTAAGAGCTATTTATGATCGTGAAACCCCAGTTGATTCAGAAAACCCCGAATACGGCCCGATATCCAATCAGTTACTAGTGACCGATTCTGCTAATGAAGGTAGAACTGCTTTATTACGCCGCTTTGCTCAACAGTCATTTGGTACGATTAACTGGGGTAACCACGGCTCCTATTGTGGTCAGTCCTTCCGCGTTGGTACTGGTATGGCACTAGGGAATGTAAAGAGCATGCCACACGGTAAACCTGATTGGAAAGATGCACATTTTGGTTTATTTATCGGTGCAGCACCGGCTCAATCCGGCAACCCCTTCCAACGTCAAGGCCGCGAGTTAGCCGAAGCCCGCTCACGCGCGGATAATCCCTTTAAGTATGTCGTAGTGTCACCCATTCTACCAACCTCATCCAGTCTAGCCGCCGGTTCGGGTAATCGTTGGCTAGCAGTAAATCCCGCGACTGACTTAGCGCTTGTGATGGCGCTAATCCGTCGCATTATTGAGAAAGAGAGCTACAACAAAAAGTACTTGGAACAACCTGGTCCAGCGGCCATGAAGGTAGCTAATGAAGCTACCCACTCCAATGCCACTCATTTATTGATTAATGATCCTGAGCACCCTCGCTATGGCACCTTTGTACGTGGCGCAGACTTAGGCTGGGCATTAGCAGAAGCAGAAGAAGGTAGTGATGCAAAAGCTGAAGACGTTTTTGTAGTACAACTGGCTGATGGCACCTTGGCCCCCCATACCGTGGCACAGGCTGCAGAACTGATGGTCGAGATGGATGTAGTCCTTCCAGGCGTAGGCGATCAAGCGATTAAGCTTTGTTCTGCACTCAGCAAACTGCGTGATGAAGCTCAGAAAATGAGCTATGAGGAGTACAGTGAAATCTGCGGCATCTCAGTCAAAGACATCACAGACTTAGCCGATGAGTTTAGTAGTTTTGGCAATCGTGCAGTGGCCGATGCACACGGTGGCACTATGAACGGTGCTGGTTTCTATACAGCTTATGGCATCGCTATGCTGAATAACTTAATGGGTAATATCAATATGAAAGGCGGCCTAGCACTAGATGCTGGACCTTTCGGCCCATTTGGCCCCGGACCACGCTATGATTTCCGCTTCAAAGGACAAGCAGGCCCTAAAGGCGTCGCCTTATCGCGTAATAATCGCGCCTATGAAAGTACCTCAGAATATAAGCGAAAAGTAGCCGCTGGTGAAAACCCATACCCAGCCAAAGCCCCTTGGTACCCGCTACCTGCAGGTTCTTTGACATCGGAAATGCTGGCTTCAGGAATTAATGGCTATCCATACAAGGTAAAAGTATGGTTGAACCACATGAGTAACCCGATGTATGCTTTGAACGGCTTTGCAAATACCTTAAAAGACGATATTCTTGATCCAAAAAAATTACCACTAATTATTGCGGTTAATCCATTTATCAATGAAACCGCAGCTATCTCAGACTACATTGTCCCTGACACGGTGACTTATGAGAGTTGGGGTATTGGTGCTCCTTGGTCGGATGTGGTGGTACGTTCATCAACAATACGCACGCCAGTACTTGAACCACGCACTGAAAAAAACGCAGACGGTGAAGTAGTATGTTTAGAAACCTTCCTCATTGCTGCTGCAAAGCGTCTTGGTATGCCCGGTTTTGGTGAAAATGCCATTGGTGAACCCAATAGCGACATTCGTTACCCACTCAATACGGCATCCGATTTTTATTTACGTGGTATGTGTAATATCGCTTATGCCCAAGGTCGACC
>JAAYRZ010000126.1 GCA_012518515.1 Alcaligenaceae bacterium | reverse complement strand
TTTAATGGTTGGTCTGTACCATTAGCGATTTCTATTTTGTTGGCATTAATTGGAGCGATTATCGGGACGATGGCTGGTCGTAATTGCACGATAAAGTAATTGAATTAGATTTTAGCTAAGCGGTTTTTCTTAATCTAAGCCAGATACCTGAAGCGATAATGGACCCGCAGACAATCAATACCCCAGCTGCAATGACATTAAAGCTGGGCTTAGCATAACCGAAAACTATTAATAATAATGTCGAAATAAGTGGAGTGATATAGGCGAGAGTACCGACTAGTTGGATATTGCCATATTTGACCCCATAGTCCCAGAAAAAGAAGGCAGCACCCACTGGTCCTAGTCCTAAGCCGATGACACCGATCCATTGCAGTGTATCGGCTGGCCATATAGTGTTTTCAAATAATATATGGTAGAGCAGGGCTAGTATGGCGGTAGCGGCACAGAACCAACCTACAGCGTCGGTAGGGACGTTGCGTACTAGACGACTAAGTGTAGAGTACAGTCCCCAAGTGATAGCGGCTCCGAGACCATAGAGATAACCTGGCAAATAGTGCCAAGCAAAACCTAGTTCGCCTTTGCCGCTAATTAATATCCAGCAGCCAATTAAGGCTAATAATGCACCTGCAAGATGGTATTTGCGTAGCTTTTCTCCGGGTAAAAAAGAGCTAAAAAGTACGATTAAAAGTGGCCATAAATAGGTGATTAAGCTGACTTCAACAGCTGGAGCTAAACTCATGCCTTTGAAGTAGAAAAAGTGAAAACCAAAAAGACCACCGACACCGATAATCCAAGATAACAATGGTTGTCGTATATGAGCTAAGCCATTGTCTCGATTTTTTATCCAACGTAAACAGATCAAAATAAAGGCAATGCCAAAGCACATGGCCATCATTTGAAAAGGGGGGATTACACCGTCGGTTAGAGTAGTAAGTAGGGCTAAAGTACCGAAAATAACGATCGCAATAAAGCCGACTTGTGTACCTGTTCTAACAGAAGGTTGATGATTTGCTTGTTTATTATTCATTGCTTTTCTTCAAAGAAAAAGCCGGAAAATAAAAAATATTAACCGGCTTTTAAAATCATCAAAAATGATTATTTCATCTTATCGTCATTAGCGACTTTAGCTAAACGTCGAGTAATGAATTGCTGCTGAGCGATGGATAAGATGTTGTTCACAACCCAGTATAGTACGAGACCAGAAGGGAACATGAACATCATGGCACCAAAGACTAGTGGCATAATCATCATGATACGAGCTTGCATTGGATCAGGTGGCGTCGGATTCAGTTTGAACTGTAAGAACATAGTCGCCGTCATGATCGCAGGTAATATAAAGTATGGGTCAGCTACGGCCAAGTCTTGAATCCATAGAATCCAAGGCGCACCACGTAACTCCACACTGGCCAAAATCACACGATAAAGCGTTAAGAAAATCGGGATCTGTAGCACAATAGGCAGGCACCCACCCATGGGGTTAATCTTCTCAGTGCGATAGAGCTCCATCATTGCTGCATTGAGCTTTTGACGATCATCACCATACTTTTCCTTAAGGGCTTGCATGCGAGGGCCTACGTGCTTCATGCGCGCCATTGAGCGATAACTTGCTGCTGACAAAGGATAGAGTACGATCTTGATAATGATGGTCAAGACAACAATAGTCCAACCCCAGTTGCCGATAAAGGAATAGAGCCAGGTCATGAAGTTGAACATGGGCTTGGCAATGATAGTTAACCAACCATAGTCAACCACCAAGTCCAGACCGGTACTGATTTCAGATAATTGCTGCTGGTCTTGAGGACCTACCCATAAGACTGAATTACTGCTAATCGTGGACTGCGGTTGAATCGTACCTAAGGGTTCAATGGTACTCATAGCGTATAAATTATTAGAAATTTTACGCACATCGTAGTGACGATCTTTACCTTCTTCGGGAACCCAAGCGGTCACAAAGAAATGTTGAATAAAGCTAATCCAACCGTCATTTGCCTGATTAGCGTGAGAGGCGTTATTTTTATCGATATCAGAGAATGAGATTTTCTCAAAACGCTCCTGATCGGTGTACATGGCAAAGCCATTAAAGGTGTTATAAAAATACGTACCGCCTGGAGCATCGTGATTATCGCGAGTAATTTGCAGATAAATCGAAGGGCTTTGAGGTTCTTCGCTGATATTGCTTACGCTATCGTTAACATCAATTTTGAAGGTACCACGATGGAAGGTGTAAGTACGTCTTAACTGTAGACCATCTTCTTCGGCTTCAAATACGACATCTAAAGTATCGCCGCTCATTTCAGTTTCATCAGAAACCATGCGGAAAAGCGTATTTTGATTAGGGTAGTTTTTACCAGCGGGTCCGACTAAACCACTTTGGACGGTATAAACAGTTTGACCATCATCTAGCAATACAAAGTCTTGAACATTTTCAGGGTCTTCAGGACGAACTAAATGCAGTTTTGCACCAACAACTTGAGCACCTTTGGTGTCAAATAAAATAGTGAAAACGTCAGTATTGATGGTAATAATTTCTTGTTCAGTGGCTGCTTCACTGTTACCCGTATCACTCATCGCAGCGTGTGCACTATTAGCGTCAGTTGCGGCTGAGGGAATTGAGTTAGGGGTTGCAAGATCAGCTTGTAAACCGTTTTGCTGTTGTTCAGTGCTTTGTTGAACTGGAGGATTGTTATAACTCATCCAGCTATTCCAAATCATGAACAAAGAAAATACAAAAATCATCCAGAGGATGGAGCGTCTAGTATCCATTAGTTATTTCTTGTTAAATCAGGGGGAAAATATTTTCACAAATAAACACAATAGTGTAACCCACATTAGTCATTTGCTATATATAAAGGAGAAGAAGCTTTAGAAAAGTCAAAGACTTCAACGGGGTTTTTTGGGTGGCACAGGATCATGGCCGCCTTTAAAAAAAGCATTACAGCGACAAATTCTTTTACTTCCTAACCATAGTCCCTTGAAAGCACCATGTATCTCGATTGCCTCAATCATATAGTTAGAACAGCTTGGTGTAAAGCGGCAAGATTGACCAATCCATGGACTGAGAAAATATTGATAGAAACGGATAGGTAATATCAGTAGTTTCTTAAGCATAAATATACTCAGCTCCTATCTGACCGAATCAAATAAGCGATCTACCTCTTGTTGAGTTATTTTTTTTAGTGCCGTTAAAGAACAGTCGGGGATTTTTTGATTGAGCCTGACGATATAATCACCGGGTGGTAGCTGATGTCGTCGCTTTCTGAAGGACTCTCTAATGACACGCTTGATGGCATTACGACTACTAGCGCGTTGTGCATTGCGTTTGGCTATGATTAAACCTAATCTCGCAGTTGCAGAAGGATCGGAGTAGTGGATATATCGACTGAGCATGAAAAACGCCCCTCGACCAATTCGCTTACCTCTAAGGGCAGTACTGAATTCGTTGGGGCGCAGTAGGCGCGCAGATTTAGGAAATGTGGCGCCGTTCATTGCTTTTAGGTCCTGTTATTGCAGAGAATCGTGTATTTTACTCGAATTCCATGGCACCTAAGGTGCGACAGGGAAATTGCTTTTCTTAATGAAAAATTAGAGCAATCAAGCAACGATTAAACAGCTAGACGCTTACGACCTTTAGCGCGACGTGCATTGATAATTGCACGACCTGCTTTAGTCTTCATGCGCACACGAAAACCATGAGTGCGTTTGCGACGAGTAACTGAAGGTTGATAAGTACGTTTCATGATCAAGATTCCTTTTTAATAATTAATTTGTTGTGGAATTAATTTATTGATTTATTTGTGTATTTATTAACAGCAATAAACTAATACCTAAAAGCTAAATTGGTGAAAACCATAAATTATTGCAAAAATACTCAATAAAGTCAATAGTATAGAGAGTAAATTGATGCAAATAAGTAGAAAAATGTAGTTAAAGAGTCATTTTATATCGAATTATCCACAATCTATCCACATTGTGGATAACTTTTTATTAGAAGAGTAAAATAGGCTACTCTTTAAATTTTCGAGTGGAAGGTGTGAGTTTTATGGGTGATTTTTGGTCGCATTGCTTTTCTATACTTGCTGAGGAATATCCGGTAGAGCAAGTGAGAGCATGGATTGAGCCGCTAGATTTTTTGTCATTTGACGAGGAATCTGGTCTGCTATCTATCGCTGCTCAAAACCCTATTAAGCAAAAGTGGGCCAAAGACTCTTATTCAGATAGAATACATGAAATTGCCGAAGAATGGTATAAGCGTAGCGATATTCAGGTAGATATTGTGTTGGCGGGTATGCGAGTATCACGACCACAAAGTAAGCCACCAGTAGTTGAAAAAGCACCGGTACCATCGGCTGCATCCATTGCCCTGGAGTCAGCTACTGAAGCAGTTGAGGAGTCCAGTGGAAAATCAACAAAGCTCCAGGAAGCAGTTGAATTAGCTCGTAAAGCAGCGGCTATTGCTCAAGCTAAAAAGCAGCAGGGGAAGTCAGAGTCGACCGAGTTGACTGATATATCAGCAGCCTTAGATCGTTTAACTGAGCAATATGGTGCTACGGATGATGACTCCTCTGATGATTTAATCACGATGCCGTCTGTGCATATTGAAAGCGTGGATCATGATCAATTAGTTGCAGAGATAAACTCTCAAAACTCCTATGAAAAATCAAATCTGCTAAAGGAGCTAACCTTTGACAACCTAGTTGAAGGCCGCTCTAATGCCTTGGTAGTAACTGCTGCCAAGAAGATTGTCGAGGATTATTCGGATAGTGAGCGGAGCGAGCTTAGCTACAACCCATTTTATATTTATGGGGCCACAGGCTTAGGTAAGACGCACGTCATGCATGCCATGGGCAATGCTATTTTACAAAAAAAGCCCGGCCTTCGTGTCCGTTATATTCATGCTAATGAATACTTCACCACCATGGTTGAATCGATTAAGCGTAAGGCTAATGATGAGTGGCAGCGTGATTATCTTAATATTGATCTCTTGTTAATTGACGATATTCAATTCTTCGGTGGTAAGGAACGTACTCAGTTGGAGTTTTTCCATGTATTTGAGAAGATGGTGCGTGACAATAAGCAGATTGTGATTAGCTCGGATACCTATCCACGACAGTTACAGGATATGAATCCACGCTTGACGACACGATTTGATTCGGGTCTAGCAGTGAGTGTTGAACCACCTGAGTTAGAATTGCGTGTGGCGATTTTACATAAAAAGGCCGAGGATCACCGAGAGTTTACTTTACTTGATGAATCAGCGTTTTTTATTGCTAAGCATGTGCGTAGTAATGTACGAGAATTAGAAGGTGCTCTGACTAAAGTCATCGCTTATGCTGGTTTTTATGGTGATAAGGAATTAACCGTAGAAATTTGTCGCAGTGCGCTTAAAGATTTACTGAGTGCGTCGATAGGACAGATTACAATTGAGAATATTCAGAAAACTGTCGCAGAATACTATAAAATCAAAGTATCTGACATGCAGTCGAAACGACGTCACAGAACAGTTGTGGTACCACGTCATATCGCGATGTATTTAGCTAAGGAACTTACTCAAAAGAGTCTTAACGAAATTGCAGACTCTTTTGGTGGACGTGATCACAGTACAGTATTGAGTGCGGTGAAAAAAATTACCCAGGAACGCATACGTGATCAGGAGCTAAACCATCGCTTACGTGTATTAGAGCAATCACTAAAGGGATAATTCAAAGGGAAAATCATGCAATTACTAAAGGCTAGTAGTGAAGTTTTAATAAAGCCGTTAAACACGGTCATAGGTATTGTTGAGCGCAGAAGTACGATGCCGATTTTAGCCAATATCTTGATTAAGAAAAATGGCAGCCGTGTCGATTTTACCGCCACTGACCTAGAGGTGGAAATTAGTACCAGTGCAGATATCGGAGTGGGCGATGAAGAGGCCTTAGTGACCGTATCTGCGCGTAAGTTTCTTGAGGTTTTACGTGCTTTGCCATCAGGTGGTATCGTGGATATTAACCTTGATGATGGTAAGTTACAGATTGTCTGTGGCCGCAGTCGTTTCAGCTTACAGACGATGCCGGGAGAGGATTTCCCCCCAGTAGAGCAGCCTGATAGTTGGCGTGAAAGTACGGATCCAACAGATTTACCTAATACCTTTGTATTGCCACAAAAGACGCTCAAGCGTTTATTTAATATGGTGTCTTTTGCCATGGCTAAGCAGGATATTCGATACTACTTAAATGGAATTCTATTAGTAGTGGAGCCTGGCAAGGTACGTGCAGTGGCGACTGATGGTCACCGTTTAGCTCATCTGTCCGAAGATATCGAAACACCGGTTAGCGAAGAGGAGCAGTTAATTCTGCCTGCTAAAACGGTGATCGAATTACAGCGCTTATTAGACGATTCTGATGAGCCAGTCTATATTAGTCTCAATAAGGATGCTAAGCATTCACAAATTCGTTTTGCTTTTGGCGATATTGTGCTGGTATCTAAGCTTATTGAGGGACGTTTCCCAGATTATAAGCGAGTTATTCCGACTGATTACGATCGTCATTTGACGATTAATCGTGAGGAGTTTCAGTCAAACCTCCAACGAGGTCGTATTTTAGTGGCTAATGACCGTCTTCACGGTATTAAGCTAAACTTTAATGACAACCAATTAAAAATTTATTCTAATAACCAGGAGCAAGAGGAAGCGACTAACAGTCTACCGATTGAGTACCCTTATGAGTCTTTAGAAATTGGTTTTAATGTCAATTATTTATTAGATGTACTGTCTGTGATCAAGGATGAGGAAATCTCTGTATCCATTAAACCGACCGCAGGTTCATCAGTCATCATCAATTTACAAAGCGACGAAAACTTCAAGTACGTCGTGATGCCATTGCGCATTTAATCAATAAGTAAAATTATGAGTGAAAACACAGAAAATATTCAAGCCGAAGGCTATGGTGCCAGTAGTATTCAGGTCCTTAAAGGTCTAGAGGCTGTCCGTAAACGTCCGGGGATGTATATTGGTGATACATCCGATGGCACGGGTCTACACCATATGGTTTTCGAGGTGGTTGATAACTCCATTGACGAGGCTTTGGCTGGGCATTGTGATGATATTGTGGTGACCATACATGCGGATGGTTCAATTTCTGTCGTGGATAATGGCCGCGGTATTCCGACCGATGTGATGGCCTCGGATGAGGGTCATCGTAGTGCTGCTGAAATCGTCATGACCGAGCTTCATGCTGGTGGTAAGTTTGACCAAAATAGCTACAAGGTATCCGGTGGTTTGCACGGGGTAGGGGTTGCGTGTGTTAACGCACTTTCCGAGTGGTTGCGTCTGACGATTCGTCGCGATGGCAAGGTGCATCAGCTTGAGTTTGCTCAGGGTGTGCCACAAGGTCCGTTAGAGGTGATCGGGACGACTGATAAAACCGGAACTAAAGTACATTATCTTGCAGACATTGATATTTTCACAGAGGTAGAGTATCACTGGGATGTCTTATCCAAGCGCCTACGCGAGTTATCCTTTTTAAATAATGGGGTCGGTATTCGTCTAGTTGACGAGATTAATGGTCGCGAGGAAAATTTTGCCTATGCGGGTGGGGTCAAGGGTTTTGTCGAGTTTATTAACAAAAGCCGCACCTCAGTTCACGATAATGTTTTTTACAGTTCCGTTGATTCGGATGCGGGTGGTGTCAATGTCACTGTTGATGTAGCTATGCAGTGGAATGATGGATATAACGAGCAAGTTCTTTGTTTTACTAATAACATCCCGCAGCGGGACGGTGGTACGCACTTAACCGGTTTAAGAGCGGCTATGACTCGTGTGGTTAATAAGTACATTACTGATAATGACCTAGCTAAACGTGCCAAGGTGCAGACTCAGGGTGAAGATATCCGTGAGGGCCTAGCTTGCGTTTTATCGGTTAAGGTACCCGAGCCTAAATTCAGTAGTCAGACCAAGGATCGTCTGGTTTCCAGTGAGGTAAGACCAGCGGTTGAGGATGCAGTTAGCCGTGCTCTTGAAACTTGGTTATTGGAAAACCCTCAGGATGCTCGCGCTATTTGTGAAAAAGTGGTGCAAGCAGCGACTGCGCGTGAAGCTGCGCGTAGAGCCCGTGAGGGAACACGTCGTAAGGGACTGTTAGAAGGGGCTGGTCTACCGGGTAAGCTCGCCGATTGTCAGGAAAAGGATCCAGCCAAGTCTGAACTCTATATCGTGGAGGGAGACTCTGCGGGTGGTTCGGCTAAACAAGGTCGTGACCGTAAGTTCCAAGCAATTTTACCATTGCGCGGTAAGGTGTTAAACGTTGAAAAAGCACGCTTTGATCGCTTGATTACGAGTGATCAAATCACAACTTTAATTACCGCTTTAGGTACCAGTATTGGCCCTGAGTTTGATATTGATAAGTTACGCTATCATCGCATCATCATCATGACTGACGCGGACGTGGATGGTGCGCATATTCGTACGCTGCTCTTGACCTTGTTATATCGTCAAATGCCCGAGTTAATTGAGCGTGGCTATGTTTATATTGCTCAACCGCCACTATACCGTGT
>JAAYRZ010000125.1 GCA_012518515.1 Alcaligenaceae bacterium | reverse complement strand
GTTTTACCAACACCTGGTTCACCGATAAGTACAGGGTTGTTTTTAGTGCGACGTTGTAAAATTTGAATCACACGACGAATTTCATCGTCACGCCCAATCACGGGATCAAGCTTACCAAGTCGTGCGCGCTCCGTTAAATCGAGCGTATATTTTTTTAAGGCTTCACGATTGGACTCACCGTCAGGATCATTAATGTTTTCACCTCCACGTACGTCATCAATGGCTTTTTCTAAGGCTGCCTTATTCATACCAGAGGACTTCAGAACTCGACCTGCAGGCCCTTTATCATCAGCTAGAGCTAATAAAAACAGCTCACTCGCTACGAACTCATCACCACGATCCAGTGCTTCCTTATCCGTACGGTTGAGTAAATTATTTAACTCTCGACTAATTTGTAGATTGGTGTTACCGGTGACCTGAGGCAACTGACTAATTTCGATATCTAGCGCACTGCGCAAACTATTAACCTGTACACCAGCACGTGACAACAAACTACCGGCGCCGCTATCTGGGTCGGCAATCAAGGCCATCAGCACGTGCACTGCTTCAATATACGCATTATCATGATGCACAGCGAGACTCTGAGCGTCCCCCAGAGCCTGTTGGAACTTGGTCGTTAATTTATCAAATCTCATAGTTGATACACCCTAAAAGTTAAATTTTGGGAGTGTTTATCTTGTTGACAGTCTATAAAATAGTCTTTGCTTAACTCCCTACTATGATTAAATAGATAAGGTGGATTTGATAAATTTCAAGTGTATTTACTGTGAATTTAAAGTTAATTTGCTACACTCAACTTCAACTAATCAACTACTAGCTCAATTCATTTCTTAGTTTTTATGTATAAACACTTCCCTACGCCACATTATGTTGTTTTAGACACGTGTGTCTTAATTTCCAACACTATTAGGAAGTTACTCATTCGTATGGCTCAGCACCAATGCATTGCGCCAGTCTGGGGTGATTATATCGGTGAGGAGTGGCGTCGCAATATCCCAAAGATATGGGATGTCAGTGACGACTTTGCAGAGCGCGAATGGAACTTCATGCAGCAACAGTTTCCTGCTGCCAATATGGGCTTAGTTCACGAGTTTGAAAAGGGCTTACGTCACAGCGATGAGAAAGACCACCACGTTATTGCATGCGGGCTGAGTATGCAAGAAAAAGCACCCGATCAGGCTATTTCTATTATTACCTGGAACCTAAAGGATTTTGCAAGACGTGAGATACGTGAATTAGGACTTTACCTCTATAGCCCGGATCAGTTATTGTCCATGCTCTGGCCTCAGCACAAAGAGCTGATGATGGATTTATTTAACCTCTTTGCCATTGATTCTATCGAGGTCGGTAAGCCTGAACTTTCAATTCCTGAATACTTGAAGCGTGAGCGTTTATTTGCACTTAAAAAGCTCTACGATACAGAACTCGAAGCACAGGCTATCGCTAGTTAAACAGCCACCACATCAACTGGGCAATAATCCGAACGACGTTCCTCTGTAGTACCTTGCACAGATGCTACTGCTTGAATCTCCTCAAGCGTCGCCTGTTTTTCTTGGTTATCAACCCAGCGGCTCAAGCGTCCGTAATGCATGCAAGCAACTCTGTCCCCCATCGCTAAGGCTTCAGATTGGTGATGGGTTACTAAAATAGCGGATAAGTTATTTAGCTTGAGAATATCCCGCACTTCCATGGCTAAACGCTCACGGGTATCCACATCCAGATTGGAAAAAGCCTCGTCCAGTAGTAATAATTTCGGTTGCGGTGCAATAGCACGAGCTAAAGCAACTCGTTGCTGCTGCCCACCAGATAACTCATGAGGATAGCGTTTGATAAACTGTGACAAACCAACAAGCTCAAGCATTTCATCAACACGTTCAGCAGCAGCTTTCCTACTCCACTTATTAAGGCCAAAACGGATATTTTTCTCTACCGTCAAATGAGGAAATAAAGCATAGTCTTGAAACATCATCCCTATGTG
>JAAYRZ010000124.1 GCA_012518515.1 Alcaligenaceae bacterium | reverse complement strand
ATTAGATGCCTTTGCTCGTTTTGACTCAGTGGCTGCAGCAGAAGTGGTGCGTGCCGATAGAAAGATTAACAAGGAGTGGCGTAGTATTTTACGTGAGACCAGTAGTTTTATGATTGAGGATCCACGTACTATTACGGCAGCCATTGACGTTATGTTCATGGCGCGTTCATTAGAGCGCATTGGTGACCATACTAAAAACATGGCTGAGCGTGTTATTTACACCGTTCAGGGTGAAGATGTCCGCCACACTGGTAGCAAAAACATCCTCAAGGTTGCAAGAAGAGACAGTATTAATGTTACTCTTGAAGCAGATGAGGAAAAGTCAGAAGATTAATTTCTCCTATTTGCCTAGTTTTATCAAAGCCCGTAAAGCAACTTGCTCTACGGGCTTGTTTTTTTATCAAAAGACTTGTGATGATTAAGCGAGATTTTTCTGCATATAGCTAAAAGCCTTTATAGAAAAATCCTTAATTTCAAGATTACTTTCTAGCCCCTTCGGATGTTGCTCAAGATAGAGTGCCATGGCTTCGCGCATTCTTGGATCCCAAAAGGCACGAATATGCCGAGCCATATCTTCTATGGCTTGTGATTGATCGGGCATAGTTTCATAAAAAGAGCCGATATCATTAAGCATTTTAATCAGTGATGCTGTATCCATAAGCGTTTTAGTCCTCTTCAGCCATTGCAACAAATTCTCTCTGTTGGCTATCTTGTTTTCGCCATTGTGTCTGCCAGTCCGAGTTTCTAGACTCTACCTTTTCAATTTGTACAGCAGTAACCTTGTACTCTGGACAGTTTGTCGCCCAGTCGGAGTTATCCGTTGTGATCACATTAGCACCCGAGATAGGGTGATGGAAAGTGGTATACACTACGCCTGCTTGCATGCGTGTTGAGACCTCAATGCGCATCACGGTTGAACCACTACGACTGGAAAGTTGTGCAAAATCACCATCTTTAAGGCCGCGCTCTGAGGCATCATGAGGGTGAATTTCTAAAATATCCTCCGCATGCCAATCAACGTTATGTGTGCGCCTGGTTTGAGCGCCAACATTATACTGACTGAGAATACGACCAGTGGTTAATAGCAGTGGGAAACGTTTATTAACCTTTTCAGTGGTTGGAATATAGCTAGTCGGGATAAATAGACCCTGACCATTGGCTCGGGCAAAACTGTCAAGGTGCATAATAGGTGAACCTTCAGGATATTCCTCATTACAAGGCCACTGCACACTACCACCCAGTTTCTCAATCAAGTCATAACTGACATTAGCAAAGGTAGGAGTTAGACTGGCTATCTCATCCATGATCTCGCTAGGATGTGTATAGTTCATCTCATAGCCCAGTGCTTTGGCAAAGGCGATAGTGATTTCCCAATCGGCCATGCCGGAACGTGGTTGACTGACTTTACGTACCCGAGAAATACGGCGTTCGGCGTTCGTGAAGGTACCGTCTTTTTCTAGGAAAGAGGAGCCTGGTAAAAAGACATGGGCAAATTTAGCAGTTTCGTTTAAAAATAAGTCCTGTACTATCACGCATTCCATGGCAGCTAAGGCAGCCTCAACATGTTGAGTATTAGGGTCGGACTGAAGGATATCTTCACCTTGACAATATAGTGCTTTGAAGCTACCGCTCAATGCCGCACTGAACATATTGGGAATTCTGAGTCCAGGTTCTGGATTAATTGTCACACCCCAAGCGTATTCAAAAGAGCGTCGAACCTCATTATTTGCCACATGTCGGTATCCTGGAAGCTCATGTGGAAAGGAACCCATATCGCAAGAACCTTGCACATTATTTTGACCACGTAAGGGATTAACACCGACACCGTTTTTACCTATATTACCAGTCAACATTGCGAGATTAGCGATAGCCATCACTGCGGTGGATCCTTGTGCGTGCTCAGTAACACCGAGGCCATAGTAAATAGCGGCATTACCGCCCGTAGCATATAGTCTAGCGGCTTGACGAATTATATCTGGATCTACGCCACTATGCTTGGCAACTGTTTCAGGGGAGTTTTCGGCTTGACGAACAAAATCTAACCATTGCTCAAAAGATTTGCTCTCGCAGCGTTGCTCAATAAAATCTTTATCGTAAAGTCCTTCTTCTACGATGACATGAGCGAAGGCGTTAAGCATTGCAACATTAGTGCCAGGCTTGAGGGCTAAGTGATAGTCAGCCTTGATATGGGCGGAAGAAACCAGATTAATGGCCCGAGGGTCAATCACAATCAGTTTAGCGCCTTCACGAATACGACGTTTCATGCGTGAAGAGAAAACCGGATGCGCATCACTGGGGTTTGCGCCCATAACTACAATCACATCACTTTGAGCAATGGACTCAAAGGTCTGAGTACCGGCAGATTCACCTAAGGTTTGCTTAAGACCAAAACCAGTAGGAGAGTGGCAGACACGGGCACAGGTGTCTACATTATTATTACCAAAACCGGCGCGCACCAGTTTTTGTACTAAATAGGTTTCTTCATTAGTGCAACGTGACGAGGTTAAACCACCGACTGAATCAACGCCATAACTGGCTTGGATGCGCTTGATTTCGCTAGCGGCATAACTTAGAGCCTCTTCCCAACTAACTTGCTTCCAAGGTTCATTGATGCTGGAGCGAATCATCGGTGTGGTAATGCGATCTGGGTGCTCGCTATAACCCCAGGCAAAACGGCCTTTGACACAGGCGTGACCTTCATTGGCCTTACCATCCTTCCATGGGGTCATGCGTACAATTTTCTCACCTTTTAGCTCTGCTTTGAGGCCACAACCAACGCCACAATAAGCGCAGGTAGTTACGATAGCGTGGGTTGGTTGGCCCATTTCGATGACCGTGTTTTCCATGAGTGCGGCAGTTGGGCAGGCATTAACACAAGCGCCACAGGAGACGCATTCACTATCTAAAAAATTGCCATTTGGGCCGGTACTGATCACAGAGTCAAAACCACGGTTTTCTACCGTCAGAGCAAAGGTGCCTTGAGTTTCCTCACAGGCCCTGACGCAGCGACTACAGACAATACATAAACTGGGGTCAAAGGTAAAATAAGGATTTGAGGTATCGCTCTCGGATTGGCGATGATTGGCTCCATCAAAACCATAACGAACGCTGCGTAAACCGACTTGACCGACTGTATCTTGTAGCTCACAGTTGCCATTGGCTGGGCAGGTCAAGCAGTCTAGCGGGTGATCAGAAATATACAGTTCGACGACATTGCGGCGTAGTTCATTTAAGCGTTTATTTTCTGTGGTGACTACCATACCCTCTGCTACTGGTGTCGTACAGGATGCTGGAAAACCACGCATCCCCTCAACTTGTACTAAACACACTCGACAGGAGCCAAAGGCTTCCAGTGAGTCACTGGCGCATAATTTGGGGATGGTGATACCCGCTTCCATCGCGGCACGCATCACAGAAGTGCCGGCTGCTGCTTGGATTTGGTGGCCATCAATTGTTAAGGTGATAAGCGTGTCGCTTACTACCTCGGGTGTGCCAAAATCACGATCTCGAATGACAACAGTTTCTAACATGATACGGTACCTATTTCTTTACTATGGTGTTCGGGCTTATTGGACATGAAGTCTTCGGGGAATTTTTTTAGTGCGGAAAGTACGGGCAGGGGAGTCAGACCGCCTAAAGCGCATAATGAGCCCGCGGTCATAGTGTCACACAGATCGTGCAATAAGGCGGTATTATCTTCAGCTTCAATATGATTGCGGATTTTTTGGATGACCTCGACGCCGCGTTGGGCGCCGATTCTACAGGGAGTGCATTTGCCACAGGACTCGATGGCACAAAACTCCATGGCATATTGTGCCATCTGGCCCATATTGGTCGTTTCATCAAAGGCGACGATACCACCGTGACCGACCATGGCATCGATGGCTGCGTAGGCTTCATAGTCGAGCGGAATATCCCACTCATCAGCTGTTAGATAGGCGCCAAGTGGACCGCCGACTTGTACTGTTTTAAGAGTTAAGCCAGTGGCACTGCCACCACCGAAGTCATAAAGTAGTTCTCTTAAGCTGATGCCGAAGGCTTTTTCAACTAAACCACCCTGCTTGATGTTGCCGGTAATTTGAAAAGCTAAGGTGCCACGTGAGCGACCCATGCCGTAGTTTTGATAGTAGTCTGCACCTTTGGATAAAATAATCGGCACGGAGGCTAAAGAAACCACGTTATTAACGACAGTAGGCTTATTCATGAAGCCCTGAATGGCGGGTAGGGGAGGTTTAAAACGGATAGTGCCTCGCTTGCCTTCAAGGCTATTGAGGAGTGAGGTTTCTTCACCACAAATATAGGAGCCTGCACCCATACGAACTTCCAGATCGAAGCATTTACCTGAACCTAAAATATCACTTCCTAGGTAATTGTGCTCATAAGCAATGTGGATGGCCTGTGACAGGACGCCTACCGCTAAAGGGTACTCAGAGCGTACATAAATATAACCACGAGTAGCACCTACAGCCAAAGCGGCGATAATCATGCCCTCAATCAGACAGAAGGGATCGCCTTCCATAAGGATTCGATCAGAGAAGGTGCCAGAGTCTCCCTCATCGGCATTACAGACAATGTATTTTTGAGCGCTATCCGTCTGCCTGACGGTATTCCACTTGATACCGGTAGGAAAGGCAGCGCCGCCTCGACCGCGTAGACCTGAGTCAGTGACTTGCTGGACGATGGATTGACTATCCATGCCTAAGGCATTGCGTAGGCCAGACCAACCACCATGTTGTGCATAGTCTTCAAGGTTAAGAGGATCAATGATGCCGACTCGAGCAAAGCTAAGACGTTCTTGATTTTTTAGATAAGGAATTTCTTCAGTGACGCCATGACATAAGGGATGTGGCTCACCCTGAAGCCAATTGGCCGAAAAAAGACTATCTAAGTCATCAACAGTGACTGGTCCATAAGCGATGCGACCTCGGGACGTTAGTACCTCAATTAAAGGTTCTAACCAGAGGAGCCCACGAGTGCCATTGCGAATGATCCTTAGTTGAATACCGGCTTGCTCGGCTTTTAGTTGGATAGGTGTGATTAGATCCTCAACGCCCATGGCGACGGCAGCCGTGTCTCTAGGGATATAAATAGTGACTTTATTCATGCCAAAGACCTCGTAATCATTCCTTTTGCCTTATTAAGGTTGAGTTTTGCGACTGGCTGCCTATTAATCATGGCTGCCGGACTTTGGGCACAGAGGCCTAGACAGTAGACATTGTCTACCGTGACATCGTGCCCATTTTGTTCTAAATAGGCGACGAGCTCTTTTTTCAATTGAATCGCACCCATGGATTGACAGGCCTCAGCCTGACATATTTCAATATGGATTTTGGCCGTCGGTGTTGTCCGGTAATGTGTATAAAAGGAAATCACACCATGAATCTCGGCAGTGGACAAATTTAATGCCTCGGACAAAGGATCGATTAAGGTCGATGGAATAAAACCTAGTTCATCTTGAATGCTGTGCAAAATCGGTAAAAGCTTACCTTCTTTGTGTTGATGCTCTGCTAACACTCTTTTGACTAAGGGGGTGTAATTTTTATGGAATGTAAGTGGTTGATTTTCTTGCATATTTGTCAATAATGAAAATATTATTAATAATAATTAATCATAGCGTAGCAAAGCCACGAATCCTTTAAGCGTTAACCCTAGAAGCTTAGGAAGAAAACTCAGCGATTAATGAGTTTTACTCAAGTGCCTGAGTAGT
>JAAYRZ010000123.1 GCA_012518515.1 Alcaligenaceae bacterium | reverse complement strand
TATATGAACTTGATATAACCGTGAATTGGACTTAAACGATCCAAATTTGCATACCATATCAGTACAGGCATAAAAAAAGCGCCTAGTCACAATTTGGACATATAGGCGCTTTATAATCAAAATCAGCACATAGGCTTAAGAACTTAAGTGATTGATTTTAATTTAAATCTTTTGGTGGGCTGGGCGGGATTCGAACCCGCGACCAACGGATTAAAAGTCCGCTGCTCTACCGACTGAGCTACCAGCCCCGAAAGATTTAAATTATGACGTATTACCTCCCCCCTGTCAACACCTATTTTGCATTTACTACTAAACAACATTTTTTTGTGTATTTTTTGCAACCTTTTTGACAAAAGTACTAAATAACGCTTTTTTTAGCATGAATTACTTAGTATCAATCATCTTTTCAACTAGCTGCTTTATCTCTTGGTTATTACGCCACTCTATAATCGTCGCCACCACACCACTAGCACACACAATAAAGATACCTAACCAGCCTAGCAAGTCAGGGAATTGTCCCCAGATAGCCAAACCTAATGCCGCTGCTGCAATTATCTGTAAATAACTAAAGGGAGCTAGTAAAGAAGCTGGAGCCTGTTGGTAAGCTTTTATCTGTAGCAGATGCCCTAAGGTTCCAAATACACCCGTATTGATGACTAGAAGCCATTGCCACAGCTCAAACTCGCGCATCACGGCAATCCCTTCACTCAACTGAAAAGGTGCTAGGATAATCCCACCTACAAAGCCCACGATACCACTCCAGAGTAAGGTGGTCTTCGAGTCATCGGCAGCCAGTTTTCTAGTGCATAAGTATTGAGTAGCAATGATAATCGCTGCTAGCAAGCCATAACCCACACCAATAGGATGTAAGCCAGCTCCTGGACGCACAATAATCATCACTCCTAGAAAGCCGACAATGGCCGCCACCCAGCGATGCCAACGCGAAGGCTCACCTAAAAACCAAGGAGCGATACAAAGTACCAATAACGGCGCTAGAAAGTAAATTGCGGTTGCTTCTGCTTGTGGCAAATAAGACAGGGCCATAAACACAGCTAGCATCGCAAATAAAGAGGTACTACCACGAATGATTTGCATCGGGTAGTTTTTACTGCGAAATACACTCAAGCCCTTTTCAGGCAAAGTAATGGCCAGCACTAACAAAACTTGCTGGCCAAATCTAAAAAAGAGTAAGACGAATAAAGGCATGCTAAATTGCATCAGCCATTTACCGCTCGCCTCCTGTGTTGATAATGCCCATGTCGATAGAACCAAAAGGACAATACCTGTAAGTACCTTATAATTTTTCATCCGCGGTGATTTTATCTGACCGGAGAAATTCTGACTTCAGCACCTCGACGCTTCACCTCCAACTCATCGGTTGGAAGGATTTTCAGCCCCTCTAAGCCCTTAATATAGCTTGAGCCCTGCATCTGCATGACGCGTATCTTATTGCGCATCACCACAGGGTTATGAGTTGGCATACCGAATAACCAAATCTCATCTAAGAGACGAGCCGAGTTAATTTCACCTAAGTGTGCAATAGTAGGACCTACCGCTAACATGTGACCTTCACGACCAAAGGCGGGAATCGTATCAAGTCCGCAGTGATACTCTAAGGTCTGCCCACCCTCATAACGCTCACCGGTATTTAAATCCCACCAGGCTTCATTAGCAGGTAGATAAACAGTAGCGAAACCACTATCGTCCAAAATCGGAGCGATCAAAACGGCTGGACCAAATAAAAACTGATTATCAAAGTTAACAGCCTCTGGATCATCAGGAAATGCTAAGGCCATCGAACTCTGTACAGGCTGACCACCACGCACACCCTCTTCGATAATACCAAGGACATAAGGGATTAAACGATAGCGTAAACTGAGCCATTGTTTAGCTAGGTGCTGCGTATCCTCGTCATAATAAATGGGTAACTGCTCTACCTCGGCATGAAAAGAAAAATTGCCACTAAAGGTAGAAAACGCTAACCAACGCAAATACAGCTCTGCCGACATCGGCTCATCACCTGCACGACCAATCATATGCCTTACAAATGGCACACTGCTATTTTGAATACTGATTAGGGTACGATAAAGCTGATTTAAACCTTTCCATGAGCTTTCAAAAGGAGCTAATTCTAAATAAGGTCGACGCTGACTGGCCACATTAATCTGATCATGCACTACTACCCCCTCAGGTGGCGTAGTACTCGCTGAAATCCCCTCATAAAGAGCCTGCTCCATGAGTGTAGGATACAAATTGCGTAGCAAGGCTCCCTCTTCGTTATGTCGACCACTTGCCTCATCAGGCAACTCAAAAATCGACGTCACTGTTTTTAAAGACTGCCCATGCTCTAGCAATTGCTGATGCCTATCACGCCAAAAGTTATAAGCATCCTTATATGTCAGGTCCAATAAACCATAATCCTGACCACCAGTATGTCTAGAGCCGCTGAAACGCAGGGCATCGCCCTCTTCGTCCATCAGCATCCAGCCACGGTCCTCTAGCTCTTCAAAAAGATGCGTACCGACATAAATCGCCGGAAAGGTAGGAACAATTGCATGCCAGTTATTTTCTTGTAAATCATCAAAATAGGCGCGGGTATTATCCCCTAGACGCTCAGTGTTCCAATCAAGGCTTAAGCGGTCATTATCAATAGCAAGTAATCCAGGCCATGCATACTCTAAGGTATTAATCGAAAACTCATGATCACGCAACTGCTTGGCAAAGACTAAAAACTCATCATCCCCTTGCTCATCTAGCTGCTTCAATCCCACCCCCATGGCCTCTAAAGTAGGCTGACCACCACGACCAGTTAAAGCCGTGTATTGATCAAGAATATCCAAGGGTGCACCACTAAACAAATACAAATCAAAGTTTTGATTGTCAGTACGTAACTGGTAACTGCTCTCGTCATCCGCCGTAGCAACGCTATGGATACAACGATCTAAACCGTCTAAATATAGCCCCCACCCCTGAGTGGTCCACGCTAGCGGGGAGAATCTAAATATCGCCTGATCGGAGACGAACTCTTCCGAACGACGATTAAAATTTTGCTCTGTCACACCCAAACCATAAACAGCTTGGCTCTCCGGTAAATCGAGCATAAGTGCCCACGACTCATCAAAAACCAGAGGTTCTTCAAAAGCACTGGATGTTTGAAGTAAAACCTGAGCATCAGCAAAGACCTCTGTGACCTCTTGCTCTAGGTTAAGCTCCTCATCTTCCTCGGGTTCGGGGAACTCGGCTAATCTTTTTAGAAGCTTTAAAGAAAATGGCTTAGTAGAAAGCAATAAAGCACAATCCCTCTGCGCCAAAAGCCAAGAGCCTTCCTGCTCTACCACTACTAGCTCGCCTGGTTGATCATTAGGGATAATCGATAACTCTTGTCTCGTTTTGGCCCGGTCATTAGACTCTGGTAGTGCTAAGCTTTTTGCGGAACCGCAGCAGAACCTAAAGACACCAGGGGCTTGCGCCTCAATGCGCAATACGTAATCTTCATAACCGGTTGAAAACTCTACACTATGGCCTTGTTTGGCCACGAAGGCCAATTTTTCAAATTGAATCACACAATTCTCTTTTATTAATTTCGATAAAGTTGGACTGATTTATTTTTTCTTAAGGTTAATTGTCCGCTTATAAGATACTATTATGACTTTTTTTTCATAAAATTTAAACCGAAATTGATTTTTATACGGAAATAGGATTAAAATAGCGCCCCTAAATTTTCCCTTTGACAAATCATAAAACTTCTTTTTAGCGTAACCCTATCGCTTTAAATAAGTCGCGCTCCAAAGGCACTGGCTCCCCCTCCAGAATTGAGCCGATAATATCACCAGCGAAACTACTCCAAGTCAACCCATGTGAACCATAGCCCACCGCCAACCATAAGTTTTGGGCATAATCTAGTTCGCAAATCACCGGTAAACGACCCTGTACCACCGCTCTGCCTCCAGACCATCCCGCCTCAGGCTGCTCCGCCGACATCAATTCAGTCAAGGCAATGGCCATCTTATCTTTGATGACTTGCTGGCCTTCTAAGGTAACCCCCGGATCCTGTACGCCATGGCGATATGTACTACCTAAGACACACACACCCTCAGTGGTTGGTGGTAAAAAATAACCTTGTCCTCCAAGCGGCACCTTAGGCACCTGCTTAAGTTTCTCCCTCTGCACATGCATTACTTCACCACCCATCCAATGCAAGGTGCTTTCAATTTTTGGCATCGCAGGTCTGGGATTACCGGCAACATTCTGACGTTGTAACAACTCACTCTTTTGCAAAATTGACAAACAATCCGCGGCATTAGCAATCACTACCTGCTCAAAATCGCCTAACAACTGTTCGTCTTCGTCATACAAAAGCCAATACCCATCACTCTCACGCTTTTCAACACGCGCTACTGCCTGCGCTCGCCGCTCAATAGGATACTGCTGATAAATATGCTTAAGAAGCCTTTCCGGACTAATCAGACGCCCCATGGGCCAGAAAATGCCCTCATCCTTCAATTCAAAGCCTAAACGCTCAGAGGCTTCTTGTGGACTAAGTCGTTGCACCCACGCCTCAGGGAAAGCCAGACTATCGACTGCAAGGGTAATATCTTTGCCATAGCCCTTATCCCGATTAACCTCGAGATTTCCGCTACGTGAAACAATCACCTCATCCGGAAAATCGCGCCAATGATACAAGGCACGTAAGATCGCATTACGACTTAATCTGGATTTATGATTATCATCAACAGAAACAAAGGGTGTCATCGCCGCCGCAATATGCCCCTCATGCTTACAAGCGGTAGACTGGACAAAGACAGGGTCAAACACAGTAATTTGCCAACCACGCTGAGACATAACAGCAGCTATACCAGCACCTGCAATGCCACCACCGATGAGCGCCATACTACGCGAACCCTTTTTACTTTTAGCTGATACTTGCTGCCTATCGACAATATATGGTCGTGTTGCGTAAAAACCCTCTACCTGAAGACCCGCCTTTTTTACCGCAGCTAAAAAGGCAGCACTCTCACGATGTGAATCATTCATCATAAGACAACAACTAGCGCCCGCATAGCGCATGACCCATGGCCACTGCCTTTGTTCTTCCTGCTCATCACGTACAAAAACATCAATAGAACAAAGCCATTGCTGTTGTAAATGAGCCGGAGCACCCAATCCCAATGTCAAACTATGTCCACCAACATCTGCATCTAGTCGATGAACTCCTGGTAAAGCCAATGGCCACTTTCTGCGTAAACTACTAAAGACGGGTGCCATCTCCTCAATGGAAAAACCAGCCTGTTGATAAAAAGCCTCAACCTGCTCCCAGTCACTCGCAGATAAATAAACGTCATTACTATAAACAATATGCTTACTGAAAGGAGTATGCTGCGCTATCAACAAAGGTAAGAGCACTAAACCACTCTCCCCCTCCAACATAATTTGCATGTTGCCTTTATCTTGCTGCTTTTCCAAGACCTGAGGCCAGAGCGTTTTAAAATACAGTTGCCATTTCTTTAACCACTCAGTATGTAATACTAAATTCGCTACATCAGACCTTATGGTCAGAGTAGCGTTATTTAATTCAACAACTGCAGGATACAAATCAAATACTTTAAACATAAACAAACTATCAGGACATTGAGCAATTTTCGAGCTTTAAGGGGGATTTTCTTTAATAATATTTAAAAAAATCCCCTGTAGTATAATTGTGGACTACCCTGCATGATTAACAGGATATCGTGCCGCGGTGATCACCTAAACACTCTTTTCGAAACTAGTCTACGCCCTTTTGACGCTTTGGGAAATTATATTCATGCAAGATATTAAGGTTGATTTTTACCACGCTCTAGAAACCGCGACCACCGCCGCCAAAGAAGCGGCCGCCGTACTCACAATTTACGCTCAGGATCATAGCAAACTGTCCATTGATCATAAATCACGTAACGATCTAGTATCTCAAGCCGATAGAGATGCAGAGCAAGTTATCTTGCAAATCATGCAAGAGCGCATGCCTGAAATTGCTATTGTGGCAGAGGAAAGTGGCAATTCGCCAGATCTTGACCAAGCCCAATTTGCTTGGTTTATCGATCCCCTCGACGGGACCACTAACTTTTTACATGGTATTCCTCATTATGCCGTATCAATTGGTTTAGTCGCCCGTGCGGGTACAATACTTATCCCTAATACCGCACCGCTAGAAGTCGATACGCCTATTGTCGGGGTAGTTTACGATCCTAACCGCCAAGAGATGTTCACTGCCATCTATCAGGATGGCTGCTTTTTAAATGGTCAGCGTATTTACACCTCACAGGCTAAACGTCTCGAGGATTCATTACTCGCCACTGGCGTGCCTTTTAGAGACTTCTCTTTTGAGGAGTCCTACATGAGAGGCTTTAATCAGGCCATGCACCATACCCGTGGGATTCGTCGCTTAGGTGCGGCAGCACTTGACTTAGCATGGGTTGCTTGTGGCCGTTTTGATGGTTATTGGGAAATGGGGCTCGCTCCTTACGATGTCTGCGCTGGTACCGCCCTAGTTCGTGAGGCTGGTGGCAACGTCGCCGATATTTATGAAAAAGAAGCTTGGCCGAGGAGCGGCAATATCATCGCCGCCACTAAAAACATCTCTGAAGCCCTAGAGAAAATGATTAGGCAGCAGCTCTAATACTATTTTCCTAAAAAATTAAGATTATTCTTTAAAGGTTATGGTTTTCATGACTAACAATAATTCAAACAACGATAAAAAAGTAACTGTTCAGCAGCATAACCACGAGAGCGAACCGCAAGTTATAACGATTCCTAAACGATTGGATAGCGAAAACCAGGCCTCCGCTGTTGAAGAGATCCTCGATCTCCTCAAAAAACATGAGCTAGTTGAAACTGTTCTAGAGCAACAAGAAGGTGGCGCCGAACGCGCCGAACTCGTTCAAACTGTTCTCGAACGTAAGCATGAGGCCGAGCTGGGAGATTTAATTAACCATCTCCATCCCGCTGATATCGCATTTATCCTTGAGTCCCTGCCTTCAGCAGCTCGTATCAAGGTGTGGAATGCTGCCCATGCTCAGCATGACGGTGATATTCTACTTGAGGTAGATGACTGGGTCCGTGAAGAGCTTATTGCCGAAATGGACCAAGACGATATCCTCGCGGCGACCGAAGACTTAGACGCGGACGAGCTAGCGGACTTAGTGCCTGACTTACCACCCGAGGTGGTCGTTGAGCTACAAAAAACCATGACGGATGAAGAGCTTGAGCAATTACGCTCAGCGCTTGGCTATCCTGAGGGCACAGTCGGTGCCATCATGGACTTTGAGATTGTCAAAGTGCGTGAAGATGTCACCCTAGAAGTCGTATTACGTTATCTACGTATGTTGGGCGAACTGCCTGAGCATACTGACCAGCTATTTGTGGTTGATAGAAATAATCGCCTAAAAGGTGTTTTGCCACTCAGTACTTTATTGGTAAATGAATCCGATAAGTCTGTTACCGCTGTGATGGAGACGGATTGCCTCTCACTCAAGGCCGATTCCAATGACGCCAAAGCAGCCTCAGCTTTTGAGCGCTACGATCTAGCCTCTGCACCCGTGATTGACGATCAGGAAGTCCTAATTGGTCGGGTAACGATTACAGATATTGTTGACGTCATCCGTGAAGACTCTAATGAACAAGCACTTGCACAAGCCGGTCTACAAGAAGAGGATATTTTTGTACCGATTCGTCGCGCTATTCCTAACCGCGCACCTTGGCTACTCATTAACCTAATCACTGCATCCATTGCCTCTATCGTGGCCTCACGCTTTGAGCATACAGTAAGTCACATAGTCATACTGGCTTTCTTGATGTCTATCGTAGCTGGCATCGGTGGCAACTCAGGCAATCAGACCATGACTATGGTCATTCGTGCCTTAGCAGTGGGTAGGGTTAATCAGAAAAATGCCCGTAATTTATTACGTCGTGAAATCATTGTGACCTTATGCGTAGGTATCGGCGGAAGCCTAATTGCCGGCACTTTTGCTTGGCTGATTTCCGGTTCAATTAAAATTGCCCTTGTCATGGCCGCAGCACTCATATTAAACATGCTGCTGGGAGCGACCCTAGGCGTCCTTATCCCCCTCATCAGGGCTCGATTTAACAAAGACCCCGCGCTTGGTTCCTCGGTTCTTTTAACCTTTGCAACCGACTCGCTAGGTTTCTTTATTTTCTTAGGTTTGGCCACGTTGTTCTTAATGTAGACAATCAAGGCTTCAGACGTAAAAATAGCAGTGTGCTGATGGTTAAGGCACACTGCTATTTTTATTGAATGCGGTTCTAGCTAAAACTCTAACCCCGACTCTAGCCTTGACTCTAGCCTTGACTTAAAACGCAAAAAAGCAGCGCACTTTATCACTAAAAAACGCTGCTTTTATCTTTGAGTTGTCAAGGATTTCTTGACAACTGTTTGTCTATAAGAACAAGCTTAAGACAACTTACCGTGACACT
>JAAYRZ010000122.1 GCA_012518515.1 Alcaligenaceae bacterium | reverse complement strand
GCCGGTTTATTAGCCAGACGAATCCCCCATGGAGAAAAAGGCGTAGCTACTGGTGTACCAGATTTATAAGGTCGGTCTTGCATTAGCTTAAGCGCTTCATCCCGTTGAATCTTTAGAGGATTCACGCGCAGATCTAGTGGTGCCTTAGTATTTAACGCCTCAAGTAAACTATCAGCATTTGCCATGTTGCGGAACTTGTCAGCTAACCAATCCGGCACACTATGACGTACCTCCCACGGCATGCTATCTAAAGCTAAGCTATGGACGCGCTCTAACCACTCTTTTTCAAAAGGTGTCAGTACATCCTTAAGATAATCACCATCTTTAGTAGCGGCTAAGCCTAATAAAGCCAGACGTCTAAACTCACTGCCTTCACCACTTTGAGCAAAATGTCGATAACGACGAAGGTGGCGTAGTATGTCAAAGATAGTTTCTGAGATCTCATTACGGTCACGTGCACCAAGTGAGCGATTATCACGATACCAATGTGACAATACCGCATCGGCTGGATGCCTAAACTTTAATACCTGAGGCAGGACTCGTTGTAACTGCTGAAGGCGAACACTCGCGTAATCTGCAGGGTTACGAACTTCTGAAGAAGCCTGCTTTACAGCTACATTGGCAGCTTTATCGCCACGGTTTGGACGCCTACCGCGACTAGCGCTCGGCTTAATTCTTCTATCGACCATCTTAATTACTCATAAAATCTTTTAAGGCTGGATGAGCGAATAAACGCTGTACTGGTTGTGACCACTGTACCTCGCCCTGCTCATTCAGAAAACAATCACCACGCACCAAATACTCTACTACCGCCGGATAAAGCGTATGCTCCATCCCTAGCACGCGTTCAGTTAAACTTTCCTCGTCATCACTCTGCAAAACAGGAACTAGCGATTGGGCAATGGTTGGTCCAGCGTCTAGCTCTGGTGTCACAAAGTGCACTGTACTACCATGTACAGTGCACGCAGCACTTAAAGCCCGCTGATGGGTATCAAGCCCTGGAAACAGAGGTAACAATGAAGGATGGATATTAATTAACTTTGCCATATAATGCGAGACAAAAACATCCGTCAAAATACGCATAAAGCCAGCTAAAACAACCCAATCTGGCTGATAAGTATCAATTCGTGCCATCAAGGCCTGATCAAAAGCCAAACGATCAGCAAAATCACGATGCTCGATTAACTCAGTTGCTATACCCTGCTCCGCTGCCCATATAAGGCCAGCACTATCAGCACGATTAGCAATAACGGCTACCACCTCCATATCACTATGCCCCTTAGCCATCTCGACGATGGACTGCATATTAGAGCCGCGACCGGAAATTAAAATCACGATACGTTGAGGCTTGGTGCTTGGCACCTCAGCCATAGGTCTTGAAGTAGTACTTGAGTTCATAGAAAAAACTAGGAAAGTTGTGCGGAAAAACCTTCATTATAGCAAGCTATGGGGATGGTTCATGGTAAACTTATGCCCGTGAAAAATACCATTATCCCCCACTCTTTTGCCCTTGATGCAGCGGACTTTCCGGGCACTGCACTTACGATTGGCAACTTCGACGGCGTCCATTGCGGCCACGCCCATCTACTGACTCGTCTTAAAAAAACTGCCGATGAACGAGGCCTAGCTTGTGGGGTAATGAGCTTTACACCTCATCCACGAGAATATTTTGCGTTGCAAAACCAGCGCCCGGAATTAATTCCCACTCGAATCAGCACCTTACGCGATAAAATCTGTGCCTTACGACACTTTGGTGCCGACTTCGTTGCCTTAAGTCACTTCAATAAGGCCCTAGCTCACACTTCCCCTGAGGACTATGTAGAAAAAATCCTACTAGAGAAGCTCAAGGTACGATATTT
>JAAYRZ010000121.1 GCA_012518515.1 Alcaligenaceae bacterium | reverse complement strand
TTTTTATTTCTCAATTGTCTTTATTCTTTGCTCTTGAAAAAAAACTGAATAGCACCACCTAGTTTAAAGTCCTTTTAGAAAAAAGTTAAAGAGAGTATGGAACAATTTCACGCTACAACTATTATTTGTGTTCGCCGCGGCAACGAAGTCGCTATTGGTGGTGACGGTCAGGTGACCCTTGGCAATATCGTCATGAAGGGCACTGCCTGCAAAATCCGCAAACTACATAATGACACGGTCCTTGCGGGCTTTGCTGGTGCGACTGCTGATGCCTTTACCCTAATTGAACGCTTTGAAGAAAAACTCATTAAGCACTCTGGTAACCTGATGCGCGCTGCCGTCGAATTGACCCGTGATTGGCGTACAGACCGTATGCTACGTCGCCTAGAAGCCATGCTGATCGTGGCTGACAAGGATCACACATTAGTCCTGACAGGCAATGGTGACGTTCTAGAGCCTGAACACAGTCTAGCCGCTATCGGCTCGGGCGGTGCTTATGCACAATCAGCAGGTCTAGCTTTGCTGCATAACACTGATTTATCACCTGCAGAGATCGTTAAAAAATCACTCGAGATCGCTGGTGACCTATGTATTTATACTAATCAAAACCACGTGGTTGAAACGCTTTAACCCAAACCGAATCCCTGACAATGAGTACCAACATGACTGAAAGTGTAATGACGCCCCAAGAAATCGTCTCTGAGTTAGACAAAAACATCGTGGGACAAAATAAGGCTAAACGCTCTGTAGCAGTTGCTTTAAGAAACCGCTGGCGCCGCCAACAAGTACCTGAGCCTCTACGTAATGAGATTGCTCCAAAAAATATTTTGATGATTGGCCCTACCGGTGTCGGTAAAACCGAAATTGCCCGTCGACTCGCTAAACTCGCTAATGCACCCTTTATCAAAGTGGAAGCGACTAAATTTACCGAGGTCGGTTACGTAGGCCGTGATGTCGAGACAATTATTCGTGACCTAGTTGACATGTCCGTCAAGCAGACTCGTGAACTGGAAATGCAGCGTGTTCGCACCCAAGCCGAAGAAGCCGCCGAAGAGCGTATTCTGGATGCCATTATCCCGCCATCATACGATGCACAAAATCAACCTGTGCGTGAAGAGGGTATCGCACGTCAAAACTTCCGTAAGCGTTTACGTGAAGGCCAAATTGAGCACATGGAAATTGAGATTGCAGTTGCTAATACAGCTCAGTCGCTAGACATCATGGGCCCTCCAGGCATGGAAGAGATGACCGAGCAGCTACGTAGTATGTTTGCCGGTATGCAACGTGATAACACCAAGCCCAAAAAAATGACCGTACGTAATGCCTTCAAACTTCTCACCGAAGAGGAAGCCGCTAAACGCGTCAATGAAGAAGAAATTCGTAACGCCGCTATTCTTAATGCGGAGCAAAATGGTATCGTTTTCCTTGATGAGATTGATAAGATTGCTGCTCGCCAAGAATCTCAAGGAGCAGATGTATCACGTCAGGGCGTACAGCGCGACTTGCTGCCCTTAGTTGAAGGGACCACGGTCAACACTAAATACGGCATCATCAAAACTGACCATATCCTTTTTGTAGCCTCTGGTGCTTTCCACCTCTCTCGTCCATCTGACTTAATTCCCGAGTTACAGGGTCGCTTCCCGATCCGAGTGGAGCTAAACTCACTCAGTACAGATGACTTCGTGCAGATTTTATCTGATACAGATGCGTCTTTAACTAAGCAATACAAGGCCTTGATGCACACAGAGGGAGTGGATCTAGATTTTACCGAAGATGGTATCAGACGATTAGCTGAAATTGCCTTTGATGTTAATGAAACGACTGAAAATATCGGTGCTCGTCGTTTATACACCGTCATGGAGAAGCTACTGGAAGACCTCTCCTTTAGCGCCACCGCTGCCCAAGCCGGCACCACTGTCAAAATCGATACAGCCTATGTTAATGAAAAGCTGGATCAGACAGCGGCAGATCAGGACTTAGCTCGCTACGTCCTCTAAGCCTCAAATCTAGAGCTTAATCAAAAAACTCCACCATAATCATCAAGTTATGGTGGAGTTTTTGCATTATAAGGCTTAAAACTCTCCCTATAACGATATGGTTGCGCCGTGACCATATCATTAAAACATGGTCGAAAAATCGAAAAAAACGACCACATCATCATAATAAGTATAAAAAATGATGCGTCTACCAGCGCAAGATTAATCCTCAAGCTTACTTTTTAAGCTCAATGACCTGATACTTGTTATTGTCATGACGCACCTTGAAACGCACTTGGTCACCAGGTTCTATCCCCTGCAAAAGCGCAGGTGCTACTTCGTACACCAAGGTCATCGCAGGTAAGTTTAAATCCGTAATCGCACCATGCTTAATCGTCACCGTGCCTTTATTCATATCCAATCGACGCACCTCGCCTCTGGAAGAGGCCTCATCTTGCGCCGAACTAACACTCGTCACACCCAACATACTTAGGCCCATAAGCAGAGCCGCTAAAAGTTTTCTCATCACAATTACTCCTTTTGATCTTAATTGTATTTTAACTCGTCAGCGCCATGGCTATAATAGACTCACGTTTAAATTACACCCTTTAACAATTATATTTGATAAATAATGACTCACCGTCTTAGCTCTATTGTGACCAAAACCGGCGACAACGGCACCACCGGACTTGCTGATGGTCAGCGTTTAATTAAAAGCCATCCTCGGATCAGCGCCATTGGCGACGTCGACGAACTAAATAGCCATATTGGCTTACTAATTAGCCAGCTACAACAAGGCATTAAAGAGAATTTAGCG
>JAAYRZ010000009.1 GCA_012518515.1 Alcaligenaceae bacterium | reverse complement strand
TCAAGAGATTAAAGATCTACGCGTATCGGCACACTTTTTAATTAGACGTGATGGACAGATAATACAATTTGTCAGTGCCAACAAAATGGCTTATCATGCAGGACAGTCCGATTATGCTGGCAGGGGGCCCTGCAACCCCTACTCCATCGGAATTGAGCTAGAGGGTAATGGGACACAGGCTTTTGAAGATAAACAATATGAGCGTCTAGCCCTACTAAGCAACGCTTTGAAGCGACGCTACAATCTTACGGCAGTTAGAGGTCATGAGCATATCGCACCAGGCCGCAAACAAGACCCTGGGCCATCTTTTGACTGGCATCGCTATGCCAAAGATTGCGGTTGGAACAAACGGCAGCTTCCTTAATAAGATAAGCTGCCGATAAATAATTACTAATAATGCTTTAGATTAAGCATGCTTTTTCATGAGATATACCAACTCCACAATATTTTTTACTCGATACTTCTGAATAAGGTTCGCACGATGCACTTCAACAGTGCGAACTGAAAGCTTTAAGGCAAGTGCACACTCTTTACTAGTCAAGCCCTTTTTAATCAATAGAAAAACATCCTTCTCCCGAGCCGTCATACGGTCCATCGTATAGAGTGATTTATTACTATCGGTCTTTTTGTTTTTAAAGTCCTTAAGCATTACCAGTGCTTTTTTTACACGTTTTGAATCCATAAATTATCACCAAAAACATTAAGAATCTAAGCTACTTTCAAATAGCTCACCATACTCATATTGCAGTTCAGCTGCATTACGGACACCTAGCTTCCTAAATACATTAGCCCGATGTGTCTCGACTGTACATTCGGAGATAAGCAATTCCTTACTTATCTCTTTATTGCTATACCCCTGAACCACTAAACAACAAATGGACTTTTCTCTAGGTGTCACTTTCTTAGATCTGTCAAACTGTGTTGTATCTTTTGGCATATCGATAGTTCTCCTCATCATCAAAAGCCCTCCTATTATTTAATGTTAATTTTCTGTATCGAGAAAACAATTTAAAGAATAAACGCCTGTATGTTTAAACTTATTCATAGCAAGCAGTCCTAATTAAATACCACTTTAAAAATAGCTCAAATACGCAAATAGTTACTAACTGTTATTTATAAGTAATTCTTCAGAGTTTGTAGGTGACTTCACCGACAAACAATCAATACCAAGTTACATAAAAACAACATATGTCAAAACTTCTTAAATTCTTTTACTAAAAAAACAAAGAACAACTCTTGATTTATCAAAAAAACCATTTCTGACAACTCCAAAATATGACAATTAATGCCATAGTAAAAATACTAAAAGTCCATTAGTAATTTTCCATCTTGCATTAGCTCAAATTTGTGCTAGAGTAGGAATTATTGCAACACGTTAAGTGAGGTTCTTATGAGTTCTACTAATTTAACTATTAACGGCCACCACCTAGAGGTTACACCGGCCATTCGTGAGTACGTTATCAAAAAGATCGAACGCGTTTTAAAGCATACTGACAACGCCACCGCTGCCATTGTGAACCTTTCCGTTGCCCCCCTTAAGCACCGCGCCGAGATCACTGTCCGCGTTCCTGGCAAAGAGCTGTTTTGTGAAGCGCTTGAAGATGATTTATACGCAGCGATTGATGTGCTAGCTGACAAGGCAGATCGTATGGTCCTTAAGCATAAAACCAAAAAAACTGACACAGCTCGTCGCGCTGTTTAACCCTTAAAAACCACATTTTTGCTGCCTAAATAATCAACAATGCAAGTGATTATTTAGGCAGTCTTGATCTATATCTAACCTTAGAATATGATTTTACATAAAGTAAAATTTACCCAGCTATTTGCTGGGCTTTTAATTCTTAAGCTATTTTTTAGTTATGATAGGACCCTCTTTACGAGGTAAATCAATCACATATGAACCAATTTGCGAATATTTTGAGCATTGAGAATATCCTTCTCGACATAAATGTCACAAGCAAAAAGCGTGCTTTTGAACAGGCTGCTCTCCTCTTTGAAAACAATCAGGGAGTTTCTCGCTCTACTGTCTTTGACAGTCTTTTTTCCAGAGAAAGACTAGGATCTACCGCCCTAGGCCACGGTGTTGCAGTGCCACACGGACGCATCCCCAACCTAACTAAGCCAGCTGCGGCTTTTATGCGTCTTGCTAACGCCATCCCTTTTGATGCCCCTGACAATGAAAACGTTAACATTTTAGTTATCTTGTTAGTACCAGAAAACGCAACTCAAGAGCACTTAGAAATCTTAGCCTCTTTAGCCAAAACTCTATCCGATTCGGAGATTAGAGAGCAATTACAGGTACTCAATGAGGCAGAAGCTATCTTCGACTTATTTGACCAGCAATAAATCTGACAGGACACAATACGATGACAACTATCCGGGAGCTGATACATGAGCATAAAAACAGTCTATGCTTATCTTGGATAGCCAATGAAGAGCATGGCGATAAGCCTTTAAGCGAGCATGCTTTCTCCTCAGCTGATCTGATAGGCCACTTAAACGTAGTTCACCCTAATCGAATCCAAGTCTTTGGTTTTGAAGAGGTCAAATTTTATCAAAACCTACCTAAGGTCACACAGCTTCGCTCGCTCAAAGAGCTAAAAAACCATGATGTCCCCTGTATTATCATCACCGAAGGCCTAGAAGCTCCTGACAGCTTATATGAGTTCTGCAAACAACAAGGCATACCATTACTCTGTAGTCCTGTTGATGCTGCTTATCTAATTGAGGTTATTCGTGCCTACTTAAGCCGCTGTTGCGCTCCCAAAACTCTAGTGCATGGCGTATTCATGGACGTATTAGGTTTAGGCGTACTAATTACAGGCGCTTCTGGTTTAGGCAAAAGTGAGTTAGCTCTCGAGCTTATTTCCAGAGGCCACGGCATCGTAGCTGATGATGTGGTCGAATTAACTCGCCCCGCATTAAACGTTATTGAGGGACGCTGTGATCCCCTATTACAAAACCTACTCGAAGTTCGTGGCATCGGCTTACTGGATATTAAAACCATCTTCGGCGAGACCTCCGTACGTCGCAAGATGAACCTAAAGCTTATTGTTCAACTCGTCAAATCACACGGCGAAGATGTTGACCGTTTACCCTTCAATGATCAGACAGAAGACATTTTAGGTTTAGCTATACCCCGTGTTAAACTAGCAGTTCTGGCCGGCCGTAATTTAGCCGTATTAGTCGAAGCGGCTGTTCGTAACACGATTTTAAAATTGCGAGGCATTGACACCTTAGCAGAATTTATGGAGCGTCAATCCTTGGCTATCATGGAAAGCTCAAAAGATGAACGAAGAGACTAGTCCCTTTGTCCTGATCACCGGGATTTCCGGCTCAGGCAAAAGTGTCGCATTAAACCAATTAGAAGACCTAGGTTATTACTGCGTTGATAATCTACCCATTCAACTACTACATGACTTCGTTGCCACTACGCGTGAATCGAAAATCAAAAAAGTAGCAGTTGCTATTGATATTCGCTCACCAGGTGACATCGGTAATTTACCAAGCATCATCACAGCCTTACGTAGTAGAGGCACACCAGTGTTGACCATTTTCCTAGAAGCTAATGATCAAACGATTCTACAGCGCTACTCCGAATCTCGCCGTCGCCACCCTTTAACAGACAGAATACAAAATCCTAATGGTGAAACACCTTCTTTAGAAGAGTGTGTAAGCTACGAAAGAAAGCATTTAGCTCCTCTGAAGTTGCAAGAACACAACATTGATACTTCAAGTTTAAAACCAGCCCAGCTTCGTGCATGGATAAAGGATCTCGTGGGAGTTGATACGAGGAAAATTCTTCTAACCTTTGAATCCTTCGCTTTTAAAATTGGCGTTCCTGCTAGTGCAGATCTAGTTTTTGATGTAAGATGTTTACCAAATCCTTATTACGATCGTGAACTCCGTCCTTTGACAGGTCGTGATGAGCCCGTAGCTTTATGGTTATCGCAATTCGATATCGTAAACGAGCTAATCGATGACATCGCTAACTACATCAAAAAGTGGTTACCTTGCTATCAACAAGACACACGCAACTATCTTACAGTAGCTATTGGATGTACCGGCGGTCAGCATCGTTCAGTCTATGTTGTTGAGCAATTAGCTCAAATCTTTTCCGATCATAAGACGCTACGCGTCAGGCATCGAGCCCAGACGCCCAACCAGTAAACATATGAATATTAAAAAATCGTTGTTCTCTGCAATTTGTGTTGGCACTTTATTTGTTACAAGTCCTGCATTCGCAGCATTACAGCAAGACACCTCAACACAACAAATGATTGAGAGTACAGATACTACAAAAGCAACCGAATCGTTCCGCATCACTGTTCACGGAATTTTCCCTGAAAGTGAATACGAGAGCCTGTTCAACGGTACACTTGAAAACGCACCAACTTACAGCGCCGAGGAACTACAAGAAGCACTAAATCCATCCACTGAGGTCAAACCTACAATCAAGCTGGACACTGAACCCAGTCTACGTGCAGAAAGCCAAAAAGGACTAACTGGCAATCATATACGCGCCAAGCGTGGCAAGTCTTACGTAGTCAAAGGTGTGCGCTATACGCCTTTTGCTTCAGTTTCTGAATTCACTGAATTCGGAGAAGCTTCTTGGTATGGCCCCGGTTTTCACGGCCGTAAAACAGCCAATGGTGAACGTTATAATCAAAAC
Source organism: Alcaligenaceae bacterium (assembly GCA_012518515.1). Lineage (GTDB taxonomy): Bacteria > Pseudomonadota > Gammaproteobacteria > Burkholderiales > Burkholderiaceae_B > Oligella. Next base: position 497 of record JAAYRZ010000009.1, on the reverse strand, counting down.
GGCTTAACCGCTGCCCACAAAGAGCTTCCTATTAATAGTGTTGTACGTGTAACTCACGAGGGGACTGGTAAAAGTGTGGTTGTACGCATTAATGATCGCGGCCCCTTCCACGGCGACCGCGTGATCGATATGTCTTATGCTGCTGCCAAAGCCATTGGTATGGTACAGCAGGGTAAAGCTAACGTTAAAATTGAGCTTCTACCTAAAGGTAAGCCGACTCTCTAAACAGTTAATTTATTCTGTTCAAGTTCAACGCCTGACTTCACTAAGCAGGCGTTTTTTATGCATAATCTAGCTCTCTTTTAAAGCCAAAGCTGCTTGATAAACCTCATCTCTGGATATTCCCATGGCTTTATGCACAATTTTTGCGCTATCCCTTACAGAAATTCCATGTGTGAGCAACTCCTTAAGTAAAGGCATATAGTCTTTAGCGGACTGCTTATCCAGCGAAGGTTCAACGACTAAGACAAACTCACCCTTTTCTCGCTGTTTATCTT
>JAAYRZ010000120.1 GCA_012518515.1 Alcaligenaceae bacterium | reverse complement strand
GCGATTTATAATATCGAGGTGTTGGAAGCGTGTAAGCGTCTTTTAAAGAGATCTTCACATGTAAGGATCGTAATTAAAGAAAGCAGTCAGGCCGCACAGCAATTACATCAAAGACTGTGTGAATTAATACCATAAGAAATTAACGACCGAAAGATTACGGGTTAACCCTAGCTTTGCTTTCAAAGTTCATAATTGACTGGAAAAATAAGGGGTTCTACGACTAATGGCGTAGGTGACTAAGGGCTTTCCGCTATCTTTTTTAATAACATAATAACCCGTTTTGCGGTATACTTCTCATGGGTAAAAAATATACATTGTTGATTTAAATTAAAGGTTTTTTAACTCAGAGTGGTTAAACGCAAAAAAATACATACACGACAAATGACCATCGACTCTTATCAAAGGGACGATGGTCTTTGGGATCTGGAAGCAAAATTAGTCGATTTCAAAAGTTATGACTTTACTAAATCAGATGGTAGTGTCAGAAAAGCAGGTGAGCCTGTGCATGACATGAATATTTGTCTAACGGTAGAGGATAGTGGGCTAATTGTTGATGCTCAAGTTTCATATGATGCGGCACCTTATGGTGCTGTTTGTCGTTCCATCGAGGAGTCATATAAGGGTTTAATCGGTTTGCACCTTTTAAAGGGCTTTCGCCATAAGGTTCGTGAGAAGTTTGGCAAGACCCAAGGCTGTACTCACATGAGTGAATTATCGGTATTGATTCCTACTGTGTTTGTGCAGGGTTTATCGAGTAAACGAATCAGTCAGGCGGTTGATAGTGGTCGTAGACCATTTCAACTCGAAGGCTGTCATGCTTACTCCTTGGATTCACCAGTTGTTAAAGAGTTTTACCCCCAATGGTATGTACCCGGTACAGACTAGTTTGTAGTAAATTGAGTACTTTATTTTTATAAAGTTTTTTTCATTATTTCTTATAGGTCATCTATGAATATTCATGAGTATCAAGGCAAGGAACTATTAAGAAAGTTCGGCGTTAATGTACCTCGCGGTATTCCGGCTTTTACGGTAGAAGAGGCTGTTAAAGCAGCAGAAGAACTTGGCGGTCCAGTTTGGGTTGTTAAGGCACAGATTCATGCCGGTGGTCGTGGTAAAGGCGGTGGTGTTAAATTAGCTAAGTCGGTTGACGAGGTACGTCAATTAGCTTCCGAAATTCTTGGCATGCAATTAGTAACTCACCAAACCGGTCCTGAGGGTCGTGAGGTAAAGCGTCTTCTAGTTGAAGAGGGTGCGGATATCAAAAAGGAGTATTACCTCGGTATTGTTACTGATCGTGGTACTCAAAGAAATGCCGTGATGGCTTCTAGCGAAGGCGGTATGGATATTGAAGAGGTTGCTGCTGAAACTCCTGAAAAGCTACTCAAGGTTTTTGTTGATCCAGCAACTGGTTTAACGACTGAAGACGCTGAGAAATTAGCTCGTGGTATTGGTATTCCTGAGGAAGCAGTTGCAGAGGCAGTTGACCAATTCCAGAAGCTTTATCAAGCGTTTTGGGAAACTGACGCTTCCCTCGCCGAGATCAATCCATTAATCTTAACCGGTGATGGCCATATCCGTGCCTTGGATGCGAAGTTTAACTTTGATTCAAATGCTTTATACCGTCAGCCTGAGATTCTTGCGTATCGTGACCTTGACGAAGAGGACCCAGCTGAGATCGAAGCGAGTAAATTTGACTTAGCCTATATTCAGTTAGATGGCAATATCGGTTGTTTAGTTAATGGTGCTGGTTTAGCGATGGCTACCATGGATACCATTAAGTTGTTTGGCGGTGAGCCTGCTAACTTCCTCGACGTAGGTGGTGGTGCAACTGCTGAAAAAGTGACTGAAGCCTTTAAAATCATGCTCAAAAATGATGATGTCAAGGCCATTCTGGTGAATATTTTTGGCGGTATCATGCGTTGTGATGTGATTGCTGAGGGTGTGATTGCTGCATGTCGTGCAGTAAACTTGAGTGTACCTCTAGTAGTTCGCATGAAGGGAACCAATGAAGAATTAGGCAAGAAGATTCTTGCTGAATCCGGTTTGCCGATTATCAGTGCTGATACGATGGCTGAAGCCGCAACTAAAGTTGTTGAAGCAGCCAAATAAGATAGAGGATTACTAATGTCAATTTTAATCAATAAAGATACCAAGGTTATCACCCAAGGAATTACGGGTAAGACAGGTCAATATCACACTCGTGCTAGCCGCGAGTATGCTAATGGTAAGGAAGCTTATGTTGCCGGCGTAAACCCAAAGCGTGCCGGTGAGGATTTTGAAGGTATTCCTATTTTCGGTACAGTACAAGATGCCAAGGACGAAACAGGCGCATCAGTTTCTGTTATTTATGTACCACCGGCAGGTGCTGCCGCTGCGATCCTAGAGGCTGTTGAGGCTGAGCTTGAGTTGGTGATTTGTATTACCGAGGGTATTCCTGTGCGCGATATGCTTGAAGTCCGCAATAAGATGCGTGCGATGGATAGCAAGACCTTATTATTGGGCCCTAACTGTCCAGGTTTAATTGTTCCTGATGAGTTAAAAATCGGTATTATGCCTGCTCACATTAACCGTAAAGGTCGAATCGGTGTAGTAAGTCGTTCTGGTACCTTAACCTATGAAGCAGTTGCTCAGTTGACTGAGTTAGGCTTAGGTCAATCTGCTTCGGTAGGTATTGGTGGTGACCCGATTAACGGTCTAAAACACGTTGATGTCTTGAAGATGTTCAATGATGACCCTGATACCGACGCTGTGGTCATGATTGGTGAGATTGGTGGCCCTGATGAAGTTGAGGCTGCTCGTTGGGCCAAAGATAATATGACTAAACCAATCGTTGGTTTTATTGCAGGCGTAACAGCACCAGCTGGTAAGCGTATGGGTCATGCCGGAGCGTTAATTTCCGGTGGTGATGATACCGCTGACGCTAAATTGGCAGTGATGGAAGAGTGCGGTATTAAAACTACCCGTAACCCTTCTGAGATGGGTAAGTTATTAAAGTCCATTCTCTAAACTAGTCATTTAGTTGCTAAGCCCCTGCCTGTTTTTAATAGCCAGGGGCTTTTTCTTTTCTTTTTCTAATGGATTGGTATTTTTGCTACTGTATAGTCGGCATCCATGAGTTATAATTTTGCTCTATTCGTGCTTATCAGGAAATAAAAGGACATGATTGAATTCATACAACTGATTCACTGGGGTGCAGTGTTTCAGATTATCTTAATCGATATATTGCTTGGTGGTGATAATGCGATCATCATCGCTCTAGCGTGTCGCAATCTCGAAAAAAGCCAACGTATCAAGGGTATCCTTTGGGGGACAGCAGGGGCTATTTTTCTTCGAGTAATTCTTATCGCTTTTGCGATGTCACTTCTACTGATTCCGTATTTAAAAATTATCGGTGCTGTGTTGTTGTTATGGATTGGGGTCAAACTTTTAATCCCTCAGGAAGAGCATCATGAGGTCAAAGGAAGTGCTAGCCTCTGGGGCGCGGTTAAAACCATTTTGATTGCAGACTTAGTCATGAGCTTTGATAATGTCATTGCAATTGCCGGTGCCGCTCAAAATACGGCGGATGGTCACGAGATGTTTTATGTCATCTTCGGTTTACTAGTGAGTGTGCCCATTATTATTTGGGGTAGTGCCTTAGTACTTAAATTGATTGATCGTTTCCCTGTCGTGGTCATTTTTGGTGCTGCTTTATTAGGATGGATTGCTGGTAGTTTGGTGATCGGCGATGTAGCATTTAAAGACTTCTTCTTTGGTGGAGAGGCTGCTCCTGCCGTAGTTAAATATACTGCCGAAATTATTGGGGCCTTATTTGTTGTTGGGCTTGGTTTACTTTTGGCCAAAAAGCAGAAAAACAAATTGGAGTCTGCTGCTAAGTAGTAATCATCTAGATTTGCTTGTTAAGTAACCACCAAAGGTGTGGCTTTGATATCATTAATTAAAGTCTGACCTTGGTGGTTATTTTTTATCTTTAAGAACTTATATCGAGAGTACATTGAATTTACCTGAAAAAATCGTTATTGCGACCCGTGCCAGCCGTTTAGCTTTGTGGCAAGCTGAATTTGTTCAAGAAGCCTTACAAACTCAATATCCCGGTTTAAATGTAGAATTACTTAAAATGACTACTAAAGGTGATCAGATTATTGATCGCAGTTTGTCTAAAATCGGTGGCAAGGGCCTTTTTGTTAAAGAATTAGAAACTGCGTTGCTTGATGGTCGTGCTGATTTAGCGGTACATTCTCTTAAGGACGTACCGATGGAGCTCTATGAGGAGTTTTCTCTAAGTACGATTTTAAAACGTGCCGATCCGCGTGATGCTTTTGTTTCTGAGAAGTATGAGACCTTAGATGAGTTGCCAGAGGGGGCAGTTGTCGGTACCTCAAGTTTGCGTCGTGAGTCACAGATTCGTGCGCGTTACCCGCATCTAGTGGTACAGCCTTTGCGTGGCAATCTGGATACCCGTTTAGGAAAGCTTGATGCTGGTGATTATGATGCTATCATTTTGGCGGCTTCCGGCTTAGAGCGCTTGGGTTTAGGCGCGCGTATTCGCTCTCGACTGTCTTTGGAACAGAGTTTGCCGGCTGCCGGTCAGGGTGCTTTGGGTATTGAAATCCTAGCGTCTCGTGATGATTTGAAAGAGTTGCTGTCTTTTCTTGAGTGTAAGGAATCAACCGCAACTGCAACTGCTGAGCGAGCTATTTCTCAGGCCTTAGGGGGCTCATGTCAGGTACCTATAGCGGCACATGCCATCATTGAAGATAATCAGCTTTACTTAAGAGCAATGGTTGCTTTGCCTGATGGCACTGAAACGTTATTAACTGAAATTCGTGGTGAATTAGCAGATGCACAGGCATTAGGTAATCAGGCCGCTGATGATTTATTAGCTCAAGGCGGTCAGCGTGTGCTCGACGAAGCATTAAAGCAAAGTGCAGCTCGTACTTTCTAAAGATTGGCCAAAATGGTGTTCGATTTAATTGTTAATACGCGGCCAGCTCATAAGAATCAGGCACTTCAACAGCTGTTAAGGGGTTTTGAGGTGCTGAGCTTGCCAGCGCTAAGTCTAGAGTCTCTGGACTTCGAACTACCGGAAGATTGGCAAAATAACGACTTTGTTTTTTTTGTAAGTCAGTTCGCGGTTGATAGCTTTTTCGCTCGTTTAAAGAATCTTGGACTTCAATGGCCTGCCTCTTTATATGGTGCAGCTGTCGGGCAAGTATCGGCTGACGCATTAGTGGCCCAAGGCCTTTCCACTAATAAGGTTTTGGTGGCACCGGAGGGGGGCTCTGACTCTGAGTCATTTTTAGATTGGTTTGAAAAGAATTATCAACGGCCTGAACGAGTCATGATCGTGCGTGCTGAGCATGGTCGTAACTGGTTAAATGCTGAACTTCAAAAACAAGCGGTGCTAACTACTTTTTTAGCGGTTTATAAGCGAGGGCCTGCGCAGTGGTCAGCACAAGAAAAGCATCCCTTATTAAATCAGCTTAAAGCTAATCCTCAAGCGCGTATTTGCTGGTTGTTGACGAGTCGTGAGAGTGTGGATGCTGTGGTCAATGAATGGCAAAAGGAGCCATTGCTAGCTGACTTATGTTGGCAACACGACTTTCTGGTTTTTCACCCACGAATTGCTGAGCATTTAAAAAATAAACAAATTCAATATATGCCTAGTTTCCAGGGAGAGTTAAAAACCTATTTATCCAAACCGGATAATCCGAGCATTGTCAAAACTCTGCAAGCCATCATCTAAAAGAAGGGCTCATATTGAATAATCAGGCCATCAATTATTTCGTCTTGTTGGATGATATGTCTAAGCAACAGGCGATCTTCTTAAGTGACTTTCATCATCATGCTCATTTTGCTGTCTCGCAATTGAGTGAACTTGATAACTCCTTGTACCAAGGATGGGAACAAGGGCTTTATTCTTTTGTTTATATTCCTTATGAGTTTGGTGTGGACCTCGTTAAAGAGCCACTGACAGTAGATGGTACAGAGTCAATTACACGACATATTCATATCTTCTGGTTTAAACAGAAAAAAATACTGTCTGTTGAAGAAGTGAGGAGTTTTTTAGACACTCACTCTTCTACGGTAGCGGGAATAGCAGAGGCACAGTTATCAATTGCTGAAAAGGACTATGTTAAAAAAATTGCTGCGGTCCATGATGCAATCCGCCGTGGTGACGTGTATCAAATTAACTTTACCAGCACCCTTGACTTTAAGTCCTATGGGCATCCGGTTGCACTTTATCGCCGTCTTCGGGAGCAGCAACAAGTGCCTTATGCTGCCTTGGCAAATTTACCGCTAGATACGTTACCTTGGCTACTTAGCTTTTCACCTGAATTATTTATGGATATTCAGCCGGATGGTGTGATTCGAGTCAAACCAATGAAGGGAACAGCGCCTATTTTAAACGACGGTCAGGATGAGCAGCGAGCGATTGATTTACAAAATGATCCTAAAAATCGAGCAGAGAATTTGATGATTGTTGACTTGCTACGAAATGATCTAGGTCGTATTGCTGAAATAGGTCAAGTCAAGGTGCAGCACTTATTTGAGGTAGAGCGATTTGGTGCGGTATGGCAAATGACGAGTACGATTGAGGCAAAAATGCCTACCAATTTGCAGTTTTCTGATGTATTAAAAGCTACTTTTCCCTGTGGCTCCATCACTGGAGCACCCAAAAAGATGAGTATGCAGCTTATTGATGAGCTAGAACAAAGAGAGCGGGGTATTTATACGGGCAGTATCGGTTTGATTGAAAAAAATGATAACGGCTCGGATTCAGCAGGGACATCATGGATAGGGAGGCTTAATGTCATGATTCGTAGTTTTCATTTGCGTGATGCAGGCGAACACTATGAGGCTTCAATGGGAGTCGGTTCTGGTATTGTTATTGATAGCAAAGCAGCTGAGGAGTATGAGGAGTGTTTTTGGAAATCTCGTTTTGTGCTTGGTCTGATGCCCGAATTTAGCGTATTTGAGACGATGCGTTGGGAAGACAGTCGCTGTGCTCTTTTAGAGCGTCATAAATCTAGGTTGTTGAGTACATCAAGGGCGTTGGCCTATCCACTCTCGAGGGCAGAACTTGATCAGGCTTTAGCTTATTTCTTTGAAAAGTTACCGACTACTGGAGCTTATCGATTGAAATTAAGCTTATCGACCATCTCTTGTCCTTTTGAACAATTAGAAAATAGTTGGTTTTTAGAATTAAACCAACACTTAAGAATGACATTAAGTCTCTTTTCTTTGGAAGAGTTGGGTGATGAACAGCGGGTGTTAATTAAAAGAGGAGCCGTATTTTCCCCTACTTACTTAAGTCGTCATAAAACGGACCAACGAGCACGTTATGATGAAGCGTTGTTCGAAGCATTAGCGTATGATGCCTTTGATCAGTTGTTATTTGATGCTAATGGTTTACTTCTTGAGGGAGGTAGAACAAATGTCTTTTTAAAACTGGAAAATAACTGGTATACGCCAAGCTCTAAACTACCACTATTAAATGGCGTGATGAGACAAGAGATAATGGCTAACCCCGAACGATATTTAAATACCTCAGAAGTTTTTGAATCAGAGCTTGATATTGACGACGTTCTTAGAGCACAAGAAGTTATATTGACTAACGCGTTGAGAGGGCTTGTTAGCGTAAAAGTCTTCATAGTTTAAACTTTGTCAATTAAGCTATCTATAATTCATGCTAAATTGCATTAATCGCTTAATCGGCCTTTACGATTGGTATAGAATCAAAAAGGTAGTAAACTTTTACATTACATAAGTATTATGCCCATTAGGGTGTCGATCTAACGATAAGAATATTAATTCTAATTAGGGTAGCAACTAAATCATCTGAAGGAACAACAATATGGCAAGAAGTCGTAATCGTAATAATCAGGGCTCTAAACGCTCTGAAGAGGTTGAGAGCACTACTGATGCAGAATTTCTAGATAATGATGATCAAGTTGAAGTTCAATTAAGAGAAGAAGAGGAGCAGTCTACAATGGCTAAAGAGCCGTTAGAGGATAATAATTCCAAGCTTGATGAAGCATCCACGAAAAAAGCTCAAACTGAGCCAGAAACGCTAACTCAAGTAGAAACTAAGAAATCTTCACAACAACAAGAGCCTGAGAGCAAACCAGAAGTTACTAAGAAAAAAGGTAATAATGCTGTCTGGTATGGGGTTGCTGCTGTGTTAGTTGCCGCTGCAGTGGGCGGTATTTACTACTCTAATCAAAGTGACGAGAGTGGTTTAGCGTCTAGCTCGGTTAATCAGTCAAGCTCAGAGACTAGCCCAACTCAAGAAGATTCTGCTGATGCGGGTGGTGAGCTCCCACTAGCTGTAACAGAGGGCGCTGAGCAGCCTCAGGATGAGAGTTATGGAACTGAGATAGTTGATGAACAGGTTACTTCTGACTCTGAAGCTGAATTGTCTGCTGAGGATGATTCGACTCTAGCCAGTGCTTCGGATGTGATTGAACATCAAGCTGGAGTTGAGCTTGATACTGACAACGTAGAGGAATCGATAGATTCTACAGATTCAGAGCACAGCGAAGTGACCTCTGAAGAAGCTTCGATGTTAGCAGATGAAGCACCAGAAGATGAGGCTATTCCTGCTGAGCAAGGACCTATTGTGAGTCCAGAGATTGGTATTGGCGCATTTGAACAAGAGGAATTAGCTAGAGGCGAAAGAAGTCCTGAAGAGGTCAATTCAACTGATGAGCCTAATGCTGAGGTTGTTCCAAGCTCTGAGGTTCAGGAGCTAAATGAGACCGAGCTAGTAGTTGTGCCTTCAGAAGGTGAATCTTCTGCGTTTACTGAAGGTGCCGTAGAGCCTGTAGATGAAGCGACACAAGAAGTGGTGGAGCAATCATCACCTAATATAGAGATTATTGCTCAAATGGAGCGAGAGTTCGAAGTGTTAGCAGCGCGTCAGCAGCAAGAGATTCGCCGATTACAAGAAGAGTTAGTCGGCATGCAACAACATTTACAGGCAAGTAGTTCTAATGCTGAAAACTTGTTGTTAAATGATGTGTCACGCTTGCTTCAGTCAGCAGAAAATGAATTGCGCTTTAATGGTAATGTAGCTAATGCAGTTTCAATTTTAACTGTAGCCCAGCGTATCTCCGCAGAATCAAAAAATAGAATGCTAGAAGGTTTAGTGGGAGCTATCGGTGCTGATATTGTGTCTTTAAAGTCTAGTGAATTTGCTACGGTTGATGAGATGTTTAGACAGGTACAGCAGATTGCCCTTTTAGTCGATGCAGCTCCATTAATTACGCCAGATTATGCTTCTCATAACAGCTTGATGACACCAGCTCCTGTGGCTGCTGAAGAAGTGCAGCGCAGTCAAGAGCAGCAACCATCAGGTACTTCGGCTGCTGATGCTAAATGGTACGAACGTACCTGGACCCAAACTAAATTTTTTGCAAATAAAGCCTATGATGCTGTTGCTAGCGACTTAGGTGAATTAGTGCGAGTAGAGAAGTTATCAGAACCTGACTCTGGTCTTTTATCGACTGAGCAGGCCGGTATCATGCGTAACAACCTGAAGATGCAGTTAAACTTTGCGCAGCAAGCTTTAATGAGTAGACAGCAGGGAGTTTGGCAAACCTCTTTAACGACAGTAGCAGAGGCGTTTGAGCGATACTTCCGGTCAGATGCGGCTGAGACAGTAAAAGCTCAAGCCATGCTTGCCCAGTTGAGTAAGTCCTCCGTGCAGCCTGCGATGCCAGATATTTCTCATAGTCGTAGGGCGTTAGCAGAGACTTATGAGCAGCTGCGTGTTCAGCGTTCTTTTGAGGAGTAACTAATGAAAGGAGTCATTAAATTACTCATATTGATTGCTATCGCCGTCTTTGTTGGAGTTACTTTGCAGGATACGACTGGTTATATCAGTCTTGTGGTCAATGATGAGCGACGTACAGTTAGCCTTGTCGTAGGTATCTTGTTTTTAGTATTGGCATTTTTTATCACTTACCTTGTTTTACGTATTATTTCACGTCTTCTTAATGCTCCTAAAAGTATTGAGAACTGGAATGAGAAGCGTCGAACTCGTCGAGACCTAGATCTCTTAGAGCACGGCTGGATGGGTTGGTTAGAGGGTCGTGTCGATATTGCTGAAAAAGATTTTAATAAACTGCATAGTAAGACTCGTAGTGAACAGCGTCAGGTCTTGGCTAGTCTCGCTGCTGCAAAAGCTGCGCATCAAGCAAATGACGAGTTAAAGCGTGATGAGATGCTAGCTTTAAGTCTTGATACAGCGATGAGTTATCCTGAGTTATATGATGCCGGACTGACGGTTAAAGCTGAGATTTTGCTTGATCAAAGTAAAAGTGACGAAGCTATTTTGATTTTAGAAAAGCTCAATGAAGCACATCCAAATCAAATCCATATACGCAAAATGTTGCTACGTGCATATAAACAGGCTGGGCGTTTACGTGAGGTGATTAAAGAAGCACGCTATCTCAACAAGAAAAAGAAAATTGATGTGAATTATGCAGAGGGCTTGATTGAAAGTGCTGCTACAACGATTATCTCTTCACCGTCAGAATTGCTTTGGGAGTCGGTGTATGATCAGCTGACCTCCGAGGAACAGACAAAACCATCAATTGCTATTGCAGCAGCCCGTCGTTTTGCAGATAGAAATGACGATAAGCAAGTAATGAAGGTCTTGGAAAGATCTTATGAGTCTGAATATAACCCTCTGATTCTCGAAGAGTACATTTCACTGGAGCTTGATGAGTTGAAGTCACAACGACTGGCTAAAGTCCAAAAATGGCTAGAACATGCACCTACTGACCCAGATTTATTGCGAGCAGCTGGTCATTTGTGTTTGTTAGATCAGTTATGGGGGCAGGCTGAGCGTTATCTTAATAAAAGCTTGACTACCAAAGACGATCCACGTACTCATGCTTTATTAGGTACTTTATATGACCGCTTGTCTAAGCCTGAAGAGGCGTTAAAGCATTGGCGACACGGATCTTCGGCGGTCATCATGCTGTCTGGTGGTTCAGCTTTGCCTTCTGCTGATACTAAAAATGATCCATCAGGGCCACCTGATATGAAGAGTTTGGACGGGCCTGATGATCATTTCATTTCATCAAGAGCTAAATTACAGACAATTGATAAAAATGAATTGCCAAAAGATAAAGTAAAGGCTGAGGCTTAACTTGTTTTTTTAGTAGTTATTGATTTAAAACTTAAAGTTATTTTTAAAGGTAAATTATGAGCTTAGTAAATGTTGCTGCCGGTAGTAATCTTCCGGAAGAGTTCAATGTAGTAATTGAAATTCCTATGAATTCTGATCCAATCAAGTATGAGGTATGCGAAGAAACAGGAGCTGTTGTCGTAGACCGTATTATGCTTGCAGCGATGCATTATCCATTAAATTACGGTTACATACCGCAGACTTTATCATTAGATGGGGATCCGGTTGATGTTCTAGTAAAAACACCATTCCCTCTTCAAGCGGGTTCTGTTGTTAAGTGTCGTACGATCGGTGTATTGGAGATGGAAGATGAGGCAGGTATTGATGCTAAGTTAATTGCCGTGCCAGTAGACAAGATTTACCCTGTGTACTCTCCGATTCAGTCGATTGATGATTTGCCAGAACTTGAGCGCGCTCAAATTAAACATTTCTTTGAGCATTACAAGGATTTAGAACAGGGTAAATGGGTCAAAGTGACTGGCTGGAATACAGCAGAGGTAGCTAAGAAAGAAATTAGTGATAGCGTTGAGCGTTTTCAAACTAAATAACTTTTATATTTGACCTTCTATAGAGCTTAAAAGCTGCACTGAATATGGTGCAGCTTTTTTTCATTTGTATTTGCTTGTAAAAAGCGGAAGAAGATTGCTCGACTTACTGTTTTAAGCTTATTTACTTTGTAAACCTAGATTTTAAGGTGGTTTTGGCTATTATTACGATATTGAGTGTAAATTATTGTCAGCTATTCAAAAAATAATCAGCTTTTGATAATAAGTCCTGTAATAATATGTCGCATCTTAGATTTATTAGTAATAATACTAAGCTAAGTTTAGAGTTAAACTTAGTCTAAGTCTTAGTTTTGGTGGAAGTGAGCTAAGGTTAGTTTCCTTAAGGAGAGTGACGATGAATTTAAAAACAGCATTTGCTGTGTTGTTTGCCTCTATGACTTTAGTTGCTTGCGGTGAAAGTGAATCAGGTGAGGATTTAGTTGCTTCATCAGTCGAGTCTGAAATAAGCGCAAAGTCTGAATCGAAGGTCTTGTCAGAGGGGCCTATAGCAACGACTAGCGAGCTACCACCTGTATGCCTTGAATACTTTGAGACGGTTGAGCGCTTTGCTGCTCAGTATCCTGACTTAGGTGCAAGCTATCAGGGAGCGATGGAGGATATTAAAATGCAGATCGAAAGTGTTGATGGCGATGTTGTTGGTTTTGAGTCAACTTGCCAGGATGCTTTAGATGCCTTTACCTCTTCAATTACCAATATGCCTCAATAATTTTATTAACTATTTTTAATCATTTTGATAAAGGTG
>JAAYRZ010000119.1 GCA_012518515.1 Alcaligenaceae bacterium | reverse complement strand
CCAGGCTTATTAATTAGGGACTGGACTCAGGATAACCGTACTTGGTTTGCTGCAGTTAAAGCTGAAAAACGCATGATGTTCTTGATATTAACCTTGATTGTAGCGGTAGCTGCTTTTAATTTGCTTTCATCTTTAGTGATGGCTGTTAAAGATAAGCAATCGGATATTGCCATTTTACGTACACTTGGCGTAAGCCCTTTTTCCATTGCTAAAATTTTCTTAGTTCAAGGCTCCTTGATTGGTATTATTGGCACCTTACTAGGCGTTGGCTTTGGTTGCTTAATTGCCTACAATATTGAGGTCATTATTCCTGCGATAGAGAAGTTGTTTGGGATCCAGTTTTTAGATCCAAGTATTTATTTTATTACTCAATTACCTTCAGAGCCGGTGCCTGGCGATATCTTAGTGGTAGCGGTTGTTTCACTGGTGCTTTCTTTATTGGCAACGCTTTATCCGAGTATTCGGGCTTCTCGTTTACAGCCAGCGGAGGTATTACGTCATGACTAATCAACAAGTGGTGGTGGCTAAGGATGTCACAAAAATTTATCACGATGGTACGGATGAATTGCAAATTCTGAGCGGGGTTAATATTTCCGTCGATTTAGGCGAGATGTTGGCGATTGTCGGTGCTTCAGGTTCTGGTAAAAGTACGTTATTACATATACTTGGATTACTTGATGAGCCGACTTCCGGTGAAGTCTTGATTGACGGCCAAAGTAGTGTGAGTCTGTCAGAAAAAGACCGTAGTTCTATTCGTAACGGAAAGCTTGGTTTCGTCTATCAATTTCATCATTTGTTGCCTGAGTTTTCAGCTTTGGATAATGTAGCGATGCCTCTCATTGTACGTCGTGTGGCTCGTCAGGACGCTCGTGAGCAGGCTGCCGAGGTGCTAGAAAAAGTGGGTTTATCAGAGCGGATGATTCATAATCCTAGTCAGTTATCTGGTGGTGAGAGGCAACGAGTGGCACTTGCCCGTGCCTTAGTCACCAAGCCTTTGTGCTTGCTCGCCGATGAGCCCACAGGTAATCTAGATAGTAAGACCGCAGCTCATATGTTTGACTTATTAGTTCAAATACGACAAGATTTTAATACGGCCTTTATTATCGTTACTCATGATCAGAAACTCGCTGATTTAGCCGATCGACAGTTAATCATGGAGCGTGGAGTTTTGTCTACAGGCCATTAATATTTTATAGTTTTTACTGCTATGCTAATAGATAGTCATTGCCATTTAGACGATGCTGTATTTGATGAAGACCGTGAGGAAGTCATCAAAAGAGCACAGGATGCTGGAGTGCAGGCTATCGTGATTCCGGCGGTAGCCGCTGTCAATTTCTCAAGTGTGCGAGCTTTAGCGCATCAGTTTGAAGGCGGTTTTTATGCGCTCGGCATTCACCCGATGTATGTGCATCGTAGTGATTTTAAGGATTTAGAGCTATTAGCAGAGCTAGTCCAGAGTGCCTTGGATGACCCTCGATTTATAGCAATTGGTGAAATTGGTCTTGATTTCTTTGTTAAAGACATTGCCCATGGTGAGGAACGTGAGAAGCAAGAGCACTTCTTTATAGAGCAGTTAAAGCTTGCTCGACGTTATGATTTACCGGTGATTTTACATATTCGACGTTCTCAAGATATTATTTTGAAGTATTTACGTCGTTATGATGCCTTGAGTGGGATTGCTCATGCTTTTAATGGCAGTGAGCAACAGGCTGATCAGTTTATAGAGCTAGGCTATTTATTGGGCATGGGCGGAGCTATGACTTTTGATAGAGCGAAGCAAATTCGTCGTCACGCAATCAAATATGATTTATCACATTACGCTTTGGAGACTGATTCGCCGGACATGGCTCCGAGTTGGTTAGCTTCGCATTCTGCACGTAACACACCAGAGCAGATTCGACGTATTGCAGAGGTATTGGCTGAGTTAAGAGGACAGAGTATTGCGGAGATTACACAGCAAACTGGGGAAAATGTATTAAACATCTTCCCCAGAATGAAAGGCTTGTCCATTAAGTCTTGAGACTTACCATGTGCTGTTTTAGTACATGTGCAATCCACCATTGATGGCAAGGTTAGCGCCTGTCATAAAACCGGCACTTTCAGAGCAAAGATAAGCAACTAACTCGCCAATCTCTTCTGGTTTACCTAAGCGACCCATAGGGATTTGTGGGACGATTTGCTGTTCAACGATTTCTTGTGGCATTGCAGCAACCATCTCGGTCATGATGTAGCCAGGAGAAACAGTATTTACAGTGATGCCCTTAGAGGCAAACTCTAAAGCTAATGTTTTACTAAAGCCGTACATGCCGGATTTGGCTGAGGAGTAGTTCGCCTGACCAAATTGACCCTTACTGCCATTGACCGATGAAATCGTTACGATACGACCCCACTGGGACTCAAGCATATCTTCAATGACTTGTTTGGTGACGTTGAAAACTGAGTCTAAGTTAGTGCGAAGTACGGAATCCCATTCTTCTTGAGACATTCTACGGAAAGAACGGTCTTTAGTGATACCTGCGTTGTTGACTAAAATATCTACTTTAAAACCGTCACCATGAATTTTTTCAATCATCTGCTGACAAGACTCAAAACTAGATACATCTACTGGATAGGCTTTAAAATCATAGCCTTGTTCTTTTTGTTTAGCTAACCATTCATCAGGGCTATCACTAACGTAGTATGTGACTAGTACTTGATGACCACGATCTGCTAATGATTGAGCAATCGCAGTACCTAAGCCACCGATACCGCCGGTAATTAACGCCGTTTTTTTGTTTTCCTGTGTCAAAGCTTTTCTCCCATAGAGGTTAAGGAATTTCCCTTTCGGGTTTGTATATTAGCAATAGTAACAATAAAATGTGAAGCTTATGTTGCACTGCGCTAAATTTCTGATTGAAGACAGGGCATAAACTCACCACTATCCGGATCTCTGTAATATAAAACGCCGGTAGCAATACCAAAATATGCGCCGTGGAGTGTTAAATCACCATTGTCGACACGTTCCTTGACGCTAGGGAAAGTCAATAGATTTTTTAGGCTGTGCTCAACTACACCCATCTCAATAGTACGCAGCCAAGAATTTAAGCCCTCTGAGGATTCGGGGCGTGGGCCTGCATTTTCAACAACAGGTTTAATTTGTGACATCCACTGACCAATAAAGTCACTTTTACTGAGTGGTGGGATTTGATTGGCATAAGCTCTGACGCCGCCACAGCTAGCATGCCCTAAAACCACAATATGACGGACCTTTAGGGCATTGGTAGCATATTCAATAGCAGCAGAAGTACCGTGTAACGTACGACCAACCCCCGATTTTTCACTTTCATTTGGGGGAACTAGGTTAGCAATATTTCTAATGACAAAAATTTCTCCCGGGCCGGCACCAAAAATAATCTCTGGAGCTACGCGAGAGTCGCCACAACTAATGACCATGATTTCAGGGAGTTGACCGCGTTCGCCTAGTTGCTTGTAAAGGTGGCGTTCTTTTTCCATACGGCCGTTCATAAAATCGTTATAGCCGTTTAATAACCTTTGAGGAAACATAATTATTATTAGTAAAGTTTAAAACATATGTATTTTACACCGCAGCGCACAAATACTCTTGTGAAAATTTCGAATACATAGACAAAAACAGCGCATTGTTTATTTAGATCAAAAAAATGCTTTAACTTCACTTTTATGAGGGGTTTAGCGTGATTAGAAATTATGGGCTTTTGGTTTGTGATTTGTTTGTCAATGATTGCAGGTGTAGTTAGTTTGCAGCAACTGACGGTGTTACCTAGTTTGAGTGATTTGCTTCTATTGCAATTGTTTTGTGTAGGGGGCATTTTTTGCTTTCATTATTTTAATATAACTAGGCTTCGCTTTAAGACTTGTCTTCGCTTTGTTTTTTGTTGTTTATTAGCATATTTATTGGGGATGACTTACGCCACGTGGCGTGGAGAGAATAGGCTTATTGATCAGCTGAGTCTTCAGCACGACGATAAGGTGTCACGTTTAGTGGTCGAAGTTAGCGATTTAGTTAATTATGGTGATGATTATTTGCAATTTGACGCGCGAGTGCTAGCTTCCAAGCCAAATTCCGGTATTCCGACTCATATCAGAGTGCGTTGGTCTTTTGGAGGCTTTGCCAGTCCTTATAAAAAGCCTCCCCCTTTAAGTGAACCGATGCCTGAGATAAAGCCTGGAGAAATTTGGGAGTTTTCTGCTCTTTTGAGACGTCCCTACGGTAGCTTTAATCCGGGGCAGAGTAATATCTTGACTTACCGATTTGCTAATAATCACAGAGCAATCGCTCAGATTAAGGGGCAACCTATACGTATAGCTGAACGAGGTGATTGGACATGGTCAATCCAAGTAGCGCGACTGCGTCATGCAATACGAGCTAAATTAAATCCTCATCTATCGGATAAGCGCTACGGCTCTGTGATGATTGCTTTAGTGATGGGAGATCAAGCAGCAATTTCTCAAGAAGACTGGGTTTTATTCAACCGGAGCGGTTTAACCCATCTAGTTTCTATTAGTGGTACCCACATTACTATGCTTAGTTCTTTGGCTAGTTTGTTGAGTTTTTTGTTATGGCGGCGTTGTGGTTTTGCTGGTAAGTTATTTGCTGATCGTATTGCTGCACAGCGTTGGGCTAGTGTGGTGGGGATTTTGGTTGCATTTTTATATTGCAATATTGCAGGCTGGGGAGTCCCTGCACAACGTAGTTTTTTTATGTTACTGATATTTTTTGCTAATTATGCATTAGGATTGCAGTGGTCCATTCATATGGTTTTAACCGTGGCTGCTTTGGTTGTACTTTTACTTGATCCCTGGGCTGTTTTAAGTATCGGTTTCTGGTTATCATTTGGCGCCATGCTAGTTTTAATTATGTTATTAAAAGAGGTTTCAAAAGCTGAGGGATTAAAAAATAAGTTGATATTTGGAATACGCTCTTGGGCTAAAGCCCAATTTGCTGTATTTGTTGGATTGGCTCCTTTGTTGGCTTTGTTATTTAATCAGGTATCACTCATTTCACCTATTGCTAATGCTTATGCCATTTTTTTTATTGGTACGGTGGTTACGCCTGGAAGTTTGTTATTAGCACTTAGTAGCCAATTTGATAGCTTGGCTTATTTCACTGATTTTTTAGCCAAGGTAGTCCATTATGTGCTGTTATTAAGTCTAGAATT
>JAAYRZ010000236.1 GCA_012518515.1 Alcaligenaceae bacterium | reverse complement strand
TACCGATATTGTAGCTAAAAAGCCTGATGGCTCTCTAGTTACTCACAAACTGCTGTCAGACAACCCTGAACAATATCCGGATGCCGCACTCGCCGGCATCCGCAAGCTCTTAGGTCTTGAGCTTGATGAAAACATTCCGAGCGCAGATATTGAAGCTATCAAGATGGGTACCACCGTAGCCACTAATGCCCTCTTAGAGCGCAAAGGTGAGCCGACTGTTCTCTTTATCACCGAGGGCTTTGAAGATGCGCTTAATATTGCCTACCAAGCGCGACCTCAGCTGTTCAAACGCCATATTATTAAACCAGAACTGCTTTATAGTCGAGTAGAAGGTGTCAGCGAACGAATTCTAGCGGATGGTACCATTGAAAAGCCTCTAGACATCGAGCGAACTAAAGTTCAACTACAGGCCAGTTATGAGGCTGGATATCGCTCAGTTGCCATTGTGTTGATGCATGCCTATCGTTATGCCCAGCATGAAACAACCTTGGCCGAACTTGCCAAACAAATCGGCTTCCGGCAAATCTCTGTCTCCCATCAAGTCAGTGCCCTCATGAAGATCGTCGGCCGTGGTGATACAACAGTGGTTGATGCCTACCTATCACCTGTCCTGAGAAGCTATGTTGACCGCATCGACGCCGAGATAGATGATACTCGCCTGATGTTTATGCAATCCAACGGCGGCCTGACAGCAGCAGACAATTTCCAAGGTAAGGATGCCATTCTCTCAGGCCCTGCTGGTGGGATTGTCGGTATGGCACGAATCGCAGCAGCGGTAGGCTCAGAGCACCTCATTGGCTTTGATATGGGTGGTACGTCAACCGATGTCTCTCACTATGATGGCCAGTTTGAACGCTTATTTGATACGGTAGTCGCTGGTATTCGCATCCGCGCACCGATGATGAATATTCATACGGTGGCCGCTGGCGGAGGCTCCATTGTCCATTTCGACGGTCAACGTATGCGCGTTGGCCCTCATTCGGCCGGCGCCTATCCCGGCCCTGCCGCCTACCGTAACGGCGGCCCACTGACCGTGACGGACTGTAATGTCATGCTCGGTAAATTGCAGCCTACCTACTTTCCGAGTATTTTTGGAGTAAATGCTGATGAGCCTTTAGACGCTGAACTCGTTAAAAAGAAATTCAGTGACTTAGCTGAAGAAATTTACCAACAAAGCGGAGTCCGGGCCACTGCTGAACAAACAGCTGAAGGTTTTTTACAAATCGCCATCGCTAATATGGCCAATGCCGTTAAAAAAATCTCTATCGAACGTGGTTATGACGTTAGTAAATATACGTTAGTCAGCTTTGGTGGTGCCGGCGGCCAACACGCCTGCCTAGTAGCTGATGCACTAAATATGCAAAAAGTCTTAATCCACCCTTTTGCCGGTGTTTTATCTGCTTATGGGATGGGTTTAGCCGATATGACTGCCATGCGTGAGTTAGCTGTAGAGCTACCTCTCAACACAGACTCTATGCCGGCTGCTGAAGCCTCTCTTAATGCCCTAGTTGAAGAAAGCACCAATGAACTATTACAGCAAGGAGCCACTCCATCACAACTACTTGTGATTAAACGTGCTCATGTACGTTATGAAGGCACTGATTCGGCTATTGTGGTGGATTTTTCCACCCCCAAAGCGATGGCTGACGCATTTTATCAGGCATATTTACAACGCTATAGCTTTCTAATGCATGATAGACCCTTAGTGATTGAAGCTGTATCAGTCGAAGCGATTGCTAAAAGCGGCGTGGATTTAGATAAGTCTTACTCAGCTACCACAGCTATTGATTGCCCCCCCGCTCTTGAGCATGTCAAGGTTTTCACACAAGATAAAGAGCATCAATCACCTATTTATAATCGTGATGAACTAAGTGCAGGTATGCGCATCGAGGGGCCTGCGATTATCTTTGATGCCAATGGCACTACGATGATTGAGCCTGAGTGGCAAATGGAAATTTTAAGTGGCGGCGAGCAATTACTCTCTCGCCTCAAAGCCAAAGAAAATACTGTTGCGATCGGCACGGACGTGGATCCGGTGATGCTAGAAATTTTCAACAACCTTTTTATGTCCATTGCCGAACAAATGGGTGCGACTCTCTCTAACACAGCTTTTTCGGTCAATATTAAAGAACGTCTGGATTTCTCATGCGCACTTTTTGACCATGAAGGTAATCTCATTGCTAATGCTCCACATATGCCGGTACATCTCGGATCCATGGGTGAAAGCATCAAAACCGTCATTCGTAAAAACCTAGGTCACATAAAACCTGGCGATACCTTTGCGCTTAATGACCCCTATAACGGTGGCACTCATTTACCCGATATCACCGTGGTGACACCCATTTTTGATGAAGAAGAAAAGGAAATTCTGTTCTTTGTGGCTTCTCGCGGTCACCATGCCGATGTCGGCGGCATTACTCCCGGCTCAATGCCACCACATAGCCGTAACGTGATTGAAGAGGGGGTACTACTCGATAACTTTTTAATCGTGGAAAATGGCCTTATGCGTGAGGAGGCTTTACGTGAGGCATTTATGGGAGCGACTTATCCAGCACGCAATTTCAACCAAAATATCGCTGATCTACGCGCTCAGGTAGCAGCCAACGAAAAAGGCGTACAAGAACT
>JAAYRZ010000118.1 GCA_012518515.1 Alcaligenaceae bacterium | reverse complement strand
GTGACCTGATTGGTGGTACCAACATGGTAGCGGTTCACTTGGCTAACGCCGTTGGTGGTGAGTTACTACTAGGCTTCTTGGCAGCAGTTACCTTTGCGACCATTGTTGCAGTAGTTGCTGGTCTATCACTAGCTGGTGCAGCAGCCATTTCTCATGACTTGTACGACAACGTAATCGCTAAGGGTAAAGTAACTGAAGAGCAGAAAATGCGCATTTCACGTCTATCCACTGTTGCTTTAGGTGTTCTAGCGATTTTCTTGGGTATCGTCTTCGAGAACCAAAACGTGGCCTTCATGGTTGGTTTAGCTTTCGCTATCGCTGCGAGCTCTAACTTCCCTGTCTTGGTACTATCTATCTCATGGCGTGGTTGTACTACTCGTGGTGCGACAATCGGTGGTTTCATTGGCCTATTAACTGCAACAGCATGGGTAGTATTAAGCTCTACCGTTTGGGTTGATGTGTTTGGTTTTGCTGAGCCTATCACACCATTCCCTAACCCGGGTATTCTTTCTATCCCATTAGCTTTCATATCAATTTGGTTCTTCTCCATCACTGATAAGAGTGCTGACGCAGAAAAAGAAAAAGCGGCTTTCGATGCGCTTAGTGTTCGCTCTCAGACCGGTCTTGGTATCAGTCAGGCTGAAGCTCACTAATTTGTAATCTTAACAAGCTCACATTTAAACTAAAAAATGTGCCTATAATAAAAGGGGTCTAATAACAGACCCCTTTTATGCTTTTTAGGAACTCTTGATGAACGAATTATTGATAGCCGATGACCATCCTTTATTTCGAGAAGCGTTACGAGGTCTAGTTAGTAAGCACTATCCCAACACCAAAATTTATGAAGCTGAGAGTGCTGACTCACTATTTACTTTAGTTAACGATCATCCTGAAGCCGATTTATTACTACTGGATTTAAACATGCCAGGAGCCGAAGGTTATAGCTCCTTGGTATTTTTACGCTCACACCATCCCCAGTTACCTATCGTCATCATTTCTGCTCACGAGGATCCGATCCTCATGCGTCGAGCCGTCGAACATGGCGCCATGGGCTATATCCCTAAATCCGCCAATATCGAAACCCTCTGTACCGCCATCGACCAGATCCTACTAGGTGAGATTTGGCTTCCGGAAAACGCCCAGACAGGCCCTGTCGTCAGTGCTAAAGAAAAAGAAGCTGCAAAGCTGGTGAGTGAGCTAACACCACAACAATTTCGCGTCCTACAAATGGCTACTAATGGTCAATTAAATAAGCAGATCGCCTATGATTTAGGTGTTTCAGAAACGACCATCAAAACCCATATGACAGCCATTTTTCGTAAACTCGGGGTTAACAACCGGACTCAAGCAGTGTTACTAGCTTATCAACTGGATATTCAGAACAAAAGTGAAAGTGAGTTAAGGGAGTTTCTGGGTGAATAAAGCACCCAGATTACGGTTTGATACTTTCATACTGGGCCGACAAGAATGAACGCAGTCGTGCAGGCTTCAACGGTTTAGTTATCACCAGATAACCACGCTGTCTAGCCTTATTGCGCAATTCATCGCTACCATCAGCAGTGAGTAGTGCCCCATGCAAGTAACGGGCATTTTCACGTAAGGTATCCAGACTATCCAGACCATCCAATCGATCATGTAAGTGATAGTCAACCAATAGTACATGCGGCTTCAATTCCATCTTGACGATAGCCTCATCAATGGTTGTTGCCGGAATCACCTCAACTCCCCATTGTGATAAAAGCACCTGCATACCCTGTAAAATTTCAATGTCATTATCAAGGCATAATACGCGCATCCCTGCTAAGGCTAAATCAGGACTACTACGATGAATTTGATTCGGTTGGGCTGCTTCTTCTTTCGTGGCCATGGGCACACGAATACTAAACATACTACCTTTACCCACTTCTGAGCGCACGGCTAATTGATGGTCTAGCATCACTGAAATACGTTGACAAATAGAAAGCCCCAGACCTAGACCGCGCTCACCCCAGTCAAAGCTCTGCTCATACCGTTGAAACTCATCAAAAATCTTTTCTAGGTGATTACTTGGGATGCCCTGCCCTGTATCCCATATCTGAAACTCCACCTCATTGCCACGAACCCTGCCGCCCAAAATAATGCGTCCCTTTTGGGTATAACGTAAGGCATTAGCTAAAAAGTTCTGCAAAATACGACGTAGCAAACGCATATCACTACGTACATAGACTGGCCGCATATAAACACTCAAGCGCAACTTCCTGCGTTTAGCTGAAGGCGCATATTGCTGATATAAATCCTCTAAAAGCTCCTTAGCATTAAACACATGAATCTCGGCCTGCATCCCTCCCGAATCGAGCTGTGAGATATCTAACAAGCCTTCTAATAGCTCCTCCGCCGCCCGCAATGAGGTATCAACCCGTTCAGCCAGATGACGCATCTGCGTGACATCATCATCCATGTCTTGTAAGGCCGAGGCAAATAGTCTAGCCGCATTAATCGGCTGCAACACATCATGACTGACTGCGGTCAAGAAATAGCTTCTGGAACGCTGTGCTTTTTCTGCTGCCTCAGTACGCTCAGCAACGCGCTGCTCCAGATTCACGTTAATTTCTAATAGCTCTTGCTCCACTCGTTTGAACTCAGATACATCTGTGTAACTTGTCACATAGCCGCCACCAGGCAATGGACGCCCTCGTATCTCAATGACCTGATTGTCGCCCATAAAGCGCTGAGAAGAATAAGAGCTGCCCTCAAGCATGTAGTTAAGTCGGCGCTCAACGGAATCATTAACATCTCCCCCATTAAGTACCCGCAACTTGCCACGCATGGCATTAAAATGCATAATTTCGGACACGGGTTGACCAAGTCTCAGCATATTGGGCGGAATATCAAGAAACTCCTCATAGCGCTGATTCCAGGCTACTAAATTCATATCAGCATCAACAACACTAATCCCCTGCTCCAAGTTTTCTAACGTTGAGGTCAACACATCTCGATTAAAACTAAGCTCCTGTCGGGCTTCATCTAGCACCGAAACAATCGCATCTACCTCAACACCTGAACCACGCAAGGCACTATTAAGCACTAAGCGTGAGGAAGCGGCACCGACAACCGCAGCTAGCATCAACTCCGTAAACTGCACCCAATCTGCATCAGCACGCAACTCATTATCAAGCTCAATGCCCCTATCTTTAGCGTACTCCTCAAAAGACCAGGTTGCCTTGGCTTCACCAACGATACGACCGCTAATAACTAACAAGTCCTGCACCAATAGATTACCAGGCACATGTCTAGCATCCATACTGCGATACTTCACATAAGGGTCTAGGAAAGATCTAGCTCGCAGCCTCTCACCTAAGCTAGGGGCTTTAATCAGTGAAAACAACAAGAAAAAACTAGTATTAAATAATAAGGACCAAAAAGTACCGTGAGTCAAAGGGTCCATGCCACTAACACCAAATAATTGGTGCGGCAATAGCCACTCAATGCCAAAAGGCCCCTCATCAACCCAGACATCGGAGAACCATCCAGCATGAGCTAATGATGGTAATAATAAGGTATAGGCCCAAACCAATGCACCAACGGCAATACCAACCTCTACCCCTCGGCGACTTGCACCCGTCCAACTAAGCCCACCAACCAGACCGGGAGCAAACTGCACCACCGCCGCAAAAGCCATTAAACCGTAAGCCGAAAGTGCCGTCTCCGACCCCGTCCCAGCATAATAACCATAAGCCGCCATCACCAGAACAAAAACCGCCCCCCGACGCACCCATAGCAAGGTTTTAGAGTAGTCACCCTGAGCACCCTCAGCCCATCCTCGACGGAGTAAATACGGCATGATTAAGTCATTACTAACCATCGTGGCTAAGGCGACACTAGTCACAATCATCATACCAGTCGCCGCTGAAAAACCACCGATATAGACTAATAAAGCTAAGCTTGTCTGCTCCTTTAATAGCGGCAAAACCAATACATAACTATCAACCGTCACTGCTGTGGCATCACCAAAAACATTCACCGCAACCAAAGTAATGGGTATGACCATCAAGGCAATTAAGATGAGGTAGAGACAAAATATCCAACGTGCATGGCGAATATCCCTGACGTCACCACATTCGACAATCGCCACATGAAATTGACGTGGCAAACAGATCACTGCGGCAAAGGCCAACAAGGTTTGGCCTACAAACCCCATTGAAGCGGTATGCTGCGTCAGAGTAATAATCGCCCCTGTCACATCAAGTTTATCCGCATTGATCCAGAGCATCGCAAAAACACCCACGGCAATTAAAGCAATTAACTTGATCAGTGACTCAAAAGCGATAGCTAGCATAAGCCCTGGACGGTGCTCGGTCGCATCTGCCTGACGGGTACCGAAAACGATCACAAAAAGTGCCATCAAAGCAGCCACATAAAGTGCTGGATCACCAAAGATAATTGAGGATATTTCGTGCCCAATGAACACGCCAATACTCATGGTTACCGCCTTAAACTGTAAAGCCAAATAAGGCACTACAGCGACTAAAGCAACCATCGTAACTAAGCCTGATAAACGCTGAGAACGTTCGTAGCGACTCGCCATGAAGTCAGAAATAGAGGTAATTTTCTGTGACTGTGCTGCTAGCGCTAAGCGCTCTAAAAACCGCCAGAAGAAAACGAACAGTAAAAATGGCCCCAAGTAAATAGGTAAGTAGCCCCAACCATGACGAACGGCGCTTCCTACCGCACCATAGAAAGTCCAGGAAGAACAATAAACAGCCAATGCCATACTATAGACAGCAGGTCTTAACCAAGGGCGCTTTTCATATAAAGGATAGCGATCCCCAATCCATGCTATTCCGAACAAAATGGCCAAATAAAAAAATGAAGCTAGGATCACCCAAGTTGGTGACATACCCTCTCCTACTTTAGTAGCGTCCCCTGTTTTTTATGAGAACTTTGGATGTATATTGTAGATATGATAATAAAAGCTTAAGACTGTAACTAACTTTTAAACCTAAAGTTAGTGTTATCGATAGGTTCTATCTTATAGCGCTTACCCGATAATTAAGTCATAACTTAAAAAGCTATAAAAAATATAACTGGTATTAAAACTAGTATTGATTTAATTAAAACTTAAAACAAAACCATGGAGACATTATGGCTAACTCTGATTTAAATTTTGACAATTACCCACAAAAGCCTCACGGCGGTGTGTTGGTCAATCAAATCGTACCCGAAGAAAAGCGCGCCGCTGAAATTGAGCGCGCACGTTCTTTACCTAGCATCCGTATCGATCTAGAAGCAGTCATCACCATCGAGATGATTTGTACTGGTGTACTATCGCCGATCAAAGGCTTCATGAATCAGGATGACTATCTATCTGTACTTGAAAAAGGTCGCCTCAGCAATGGCACCATCTGGCCAGTGCCGATCAGTTTTGCCCCTATCGGTGATCGTAACTCAGAGGTCATTGCTGGCCTAGAAGTAGGTGGAGAGGTGGCACTCACTAACTCGAACAATGAGCCTATTGCCATTTTAGCAATCGAAGACATTTTCGATTACGACAAGGAGCACCGCGCGCAGAGCTTATTCGGCACCACTGACCGTAATCACCCTGGCGTCGACTCGATTAACCGCCGTATGGGTAATGTCTCTCTTGGTGGCACCTTACATATGTTGCAGCGTGCAGATTGGGGGCCATTCGAGAAGTTACGTCTAGAGCCTAGAGATACCTGGAAGCTATTCTACGAAGAGCGTGGTTTCAAGAGTGTCGCCGGATTTATTACTGGTGCTAACCCACTACACCGTGGTCACGAATACATTCACCGCAACGCCTTGGAGGAAGTTGATGGTGTATTCTTACAGCCACTAGTCGAGATGGCTAAGCGTGAGTATGTTCGTCACGAGTATCGTATGCTAGCTTATCGTAACGTACTGGATACCTACTATCCAAAAGAGCGTGCGATTTTAGGCCCACTACGCGTAACCTACATTTTTGCAGGTCCTCGTGAAGCCGTGCTCCACGTACTACTGATGAAGAACTACGGTTGTACCCACGCCCTGATCGGTCGTGACCACGCCGGTACTGGTAGCTACTATGACAAGTACGCAGCGCATAGTATTTTTGATGAATACACTCCAGAAGAGATGGGTATTGATGTCCGCTTCTTCCATGAGGTCTTCTACTGCACCCGTTGTGCTGCTCACTCAACACCTCACACATGCCCGCACGATGAGCGCTTCCGCCTGAACATTTCAGGAACTGGTATCCGTGAGATGCTCCGCTATGGCTTCGTACCACCTAAAGAGGTTATCCGCCCAGAGTCAGCTTTAGCTGGTATGCAAGGGGTTCAGCCTAAAGGTGTCGATGCCGATGGTAAAGCCGTACTACCAGTCGGTAAGGTCATTAACAGCATGTATCCGTACTACACGCACTACACCCGTCTCGGTGGTTCAAAGCGTCCAGTACCCTTAAATATTGAAGACCTGACGCTACTAGATCTAGAGCAGGCGACCTTTGATGCACGTTATCACTCAACTGATATCTACAAGGATGTCTATGGTGAGTACACCGCATTACTTGACCATAACCGTACTTTACAACCGGCGTGGCGTGGTGATGCTCGTCGCGATATGGCACGTATGCAAGAACGCATCATCTCCGACTTAGAGGAGAAATTGGCCAGCACACCAGAGACCACCTCTGATGAGTTTATGTATCAGGATCGTGCCGAGGTTGAGAAAGAGGTTCAAGTCGCACAGAAGCTATTGCGTGACGCTGCTCCTGCGCTTGATACCACTACGCTCAATGAGCGCTGCTGGAACGTCTTGCCGTACAAACGTTATCGCGGTGCAGACAATGACTAAGCACCAACAAGCACTGGTTTAAGCTTTATTAACACCAGTTGCTGGCACTATCTCCTTGGGCCTCTCGCCTAGGGAGATAGTGCACACAAGTCACAAGCGTAACCGGTCATATCTTTCTGGTTACGCTTTTTTGTACTTTAAAAAGATACAGTTAATTTATTAAGTTGAGGTAGGTCATGGATGATGTAATTCGTGCAACCATCACTCATTTGCAGCAGTATTTTCCCTTTCAAAAAATGGATATGCCATTTGTAAAACTACTAGCTGAAAACTGTGAAACCAACTACTTTAAAGCAGGTGAAGTCATTCTTGACGTGACCGAAGATGGGCCTCCCGATATCTTCATCATAATCAAGCAAGGCTTGGTCGAAAGTCTACGTGGCGCTTGGGAAGCAAAAAACATTAAAAACTCCTTTGAGTATGAAGAAGGAGACGCATTTCCCTACGGACCACTGATTTCTAACCAAGCCAATACCAGTCAATTTATTGCCATCACCGACTGTTTTGTTTATCAAGTACCTGCCGAAATCTTTCATCGACTACGAGAGGAGTGCCCTACCTTCAGAAGCTTTTGTGTTGCCCGACTCGCCTCTTTGCTTGAGGAGTCTAAACGCTTTATCCAAAGTCAGCATGTCAACACACAGACTGACGAGCAGCCCCTGTCACTTAATCTCGGCTCAGTGATTAAGCGAGAGGTCATTACTTGCCCACCGGAAACACCGCTTAAAGAGGTTTTAAGCATCCTCTCAGAGACCTACATTGGCTCCATGGCAGTTGTTAATGAAGATAAGCAACCACTGGGGATTTTTACGCTCAATGATGTGTTGCGCCGAGTCGCCATTCCTCAAGCGGATTTAGAGCAGCCAATCTCAGAATTTATGACGCCGAACCCTATTGCCTTATCTGCTAATGACTTAGCTTACGAGGCCGCTCTTATTATGGCCAAACATGGTTTCAGGCATATTTTTGTGATTGATGACCATAAAAAACTACTCGGCGTTATTTCTGAGCGCGACTTATTTGCCTTACAGCGTGTCGGCCTGACAGACATCGCTCATGGTATTGAAGCGGCTAAAAATCTGGAAGACTTAAGCCATAGCCTAGTACAAATAAAAAAACTGGCTAAAAACATGATGGCTCAGGGCATTGCCATCGAACAACTCACACATCTAATTTCACATTTAAACGACCAGATTGTACGGAGTGCGATCAAGCTACGCTTCAAAGACCACCCCGAGGTCGAGCAGATCGACTTCGCATGGATTGCCATGGGCTCCGAAGGTCGTGACGAGCAACTCTTTTATACAGATCAGGACAATGGCATCATTTTCAAAGATAGCGATGACAGAGCTAGCATCCGCGCAACGCTATTGGCCTTTGCCAAAGATGTGAACCACGATCTGGATAAGCTAGGCTTTCCACTATGTACCGGCAATATCATGGCCATGAATCCTGAATGCTGTCTCAGTGATGTTGAGTGGAAAAGGCGCTTTAGCCAATGGATTAATAACCCTAACCCTGAAGCTCTCTTAAACTCCACTATTTTCTTTGATTTCAAAGGAATCGCAGGCAATGTTTCACTGGCAGAACAACTCAGAAAGTGGCTAAGTGACTATGTACAAAGTCAGGAATTATTTTTACGCTTCATGACACAAAATGCCTTGAGAAATCGCCCACCTCTAGGATTAATCTCCGGTTTTTCTACGCGCGATGATGGCACCATTAATTTGAAATTTAACGGTTCGGCCATTATTGTTGATATCGCACGAATTTTAGCGCTAGAGCACGGCTCTTCAGCTACTAATACGGTGGAACGTCTCACTGATGTAATGGGAAAGACTGTTTTAAAGAAAAATCAAATACGGGGTTGTATCGAAACCTTTGCTTTTATACAACTGATACGAATGAAGCATCACTTTGAACAGGAAGATCAAGGACAGGAGCTCAGTAATAATATTAATCCACAGCAGCTTGACGATTTAAGTACCCGCGTCTTAAGAGAAGGCTTCCGCCTGATGCGTAATATTCAAAACACCTTGGCTCACCGATACAGACTCTAAGGCAACATGATGTCTTTTTTACGTTCACTCTCATCACTTTTTAAAAGCTCAGCTCCTGCGCCCATACTGAGCCCTGAGCATCAGCATCGATTAGCGCAGTGGCAGAGCTTGGCTGCTCCAGATCTAAGCAAGCCTTTTGTTGAAACTGATTGTGTAGTCCTAGACTTGGAAACCAGCGGTTTCTCCTTTAAAAACGATCAGCTGATTGCCATCGGCGCCTGCCGCTTAGAAAACGGACTGATTCCACTCGGCAAATCCTTTCAAATCATTTTGAAGCAAGATCAGAGTAGCAGCAAAGAAAATATCTTAATACACCATATCGGCGATAGCGATCAGCGCTCGGGGATTGAGCCGACGGAAGCCTTGATGCAATTCCTTGAGTATATGGGCAAAGCTCCCCTACTGGCTTATCATGTGGGCTTCGATCAACCCATGTTAGACAAGGCATTAAAGCGCTATCTGGGAATTGAGCTTAAACAGCATATATGGCTGGACGTGGCTTTTTTAGCGCCTCTCTTTTTACCGGAAGTCTCTACTAAACGCCAAAATCTAGACTTTTGGACCAGCCATTTTAAAATTTTTAATCCTAATCGGCACAGTGCTGTATTTGATGCCGTATCGACCGCAGAAGTTATGCAAGCCGTGATGAAACAACCGGCAAAAGATAAAAGTGGCTTATGTGTTGGTCAACGCCTTGAGATGGATAAACTTCATAAGATGCAGCTACGAGCATTGAAGGTGCACAAGCAGCTCCATGG
>JAAYRZ010000117.1 GCA_012518515.1 Alcaligenaceae bacterium | reverse complement strand
GCTATTAACCAGGCCAAAGTACCTACGGCTGAAATTATTGCTAATCGCAAGTGGCGCTATCCGAGCAAGATCACCGAATACGATATTCGTGATGTATTAGGCGAAGACAATGTCGACTTCTTTGATGCTAACCGCAAAGCCTTAAAGCTACTTGGCGATACGATTTTTGCTAACCCACTACTCATGGGTTATGCCTGGCAGCATGGCAAAATTCCTTTACACCACGCCAGCATTATGCGTGCTTTCGAACTTAATGGTGTTGCTATTGACAAGAACAAGGAGGCTTTCGAGTGGGGTCGTTACCTAGCCATTCATGGCCCTGATTCGGTTAATACTGACCCTATTTCCATGGTATCTATGGATGAAGATGGCGATGGCAACACTAAAACTATCACCATGGTTGAAAGTCTTGACGCCTTAATCGATCGACTTGCTAAGCGTCTCGTCGACTATCAAAATCAGAAATATGCGGATCGCTTTAAGAGCGAAGTAGCCGCAATACGCGAAGTAGAACACCAAGTGGCCGGTAGCCATGCCCGCCGCCTTAGCCAAACCGTGGCACGTAACTTACATAAACTGATGGCATACAAGGATGAATATGAGGTAGCCAGACTTTATCTGCGTAAGGAGTTTTACGAACGCTTAAGACGTCAATTCGAAGGTGAACCTGGTAAAGACTACCAGCTGTATGTGCATTTATCACCACCGAGCTTAAAGCTTAAGGACGGTGAAGGCACACCTCGTAAAAAGAAATTTGGTCCACGCATCTTTACGCTTTTTAAAATATTGAGCAAGCTTAAGTTTTTACGTGGTACGCCTTTTGATCCTTTCGGCAAGCACCCCGATCGAGCACTAGAACGTCGCCTACTTGCTGAGTATCTTGAGACCCTAGAGCAAATCAAATTGTCCTTAAATGACAACAACTACGATATCGCCCTAGAATTAGCTAATTACCCAGACGACATTAGGGGTTATGGCTATATTAAGGAAAACTCAGTAGAAGCAGTTGCAAAAAAGCGTGAAAAACTACTTAAACAATTAATTTCAAATAGAAATTTGGCTGCTTAAGTAATTTTTACTTGCACCTGAATGGCTTACAATAGGAAAATAGAAAGTCGGCATTCTGTCGATACCGCGGATTCGTGTTTATAATCGGTCACGCAAGGTCAATCTATTTTCCTATTACGATCATGAGCTATTTAGAAGACATTTTTAGTAAATTCCATCAAAGCAATCCCCATCAGCCCGAGTTTACACAAGCGGTACACGAGGTATTGGAGACCTTAGCACCGTTATTTGACCGCGAAGAAAAATATGAAAAACACGGCATCCTAGAGCGGATTGTAGAACCCGAAAGACAAGTTATTTTTCGCGTTGCATGGACCGATGATGCCGGTAAGGTGAGAGTGAACCGTGGCTTTCGTATTCAGTACAACTCTACGCTCGGCCCTTTCAAAGGTGGGATTCGTTTTCATCCTACCGTTAACCCTAGCGTTATCAAGTTTTTAGGTTTTGAGCAAATTTTCAAAAATGCGCTAACCGGTTTATCCATAGGTGGTGCTAAAGGCGGTGCGGACTTTGACCCTAAGGATAAGTCGGATGGAGAAATCATGCGTTTTTGTCAGGCTTATATGACAGAGCTCTATCGCCATATCGGTGCCACTGTCGATGTACCTGCTGGTGATATCGGTGTCGGCTCTCGGGAGATTGGCTATATGTTCGGCCAATACAAACGCTTAACCGGTAGCTACGAAGGTGTACTCACTGGTAAGAAGCCGCTATGGGGCGGTTCCCTAGCACGTACCGAAGCCACCGGTTATGGTTGCGTCTACTTTGCCCAGCATATGCTAAAAGCACGCCATAAAGATCTAGAAGGCAGAATCTGCGCTGTTTCTGGTGCCGGTAACGTCGCTATTTATACCATCGAAAAGCTACAGGAATTAGGTGCGACACCAGTCACTTGTAGTGATTCCCGTGGTTTTATTTATGACAAAAATGGGATCAATCTGCATACACTGAGAGCTCTCAAAGAGGGAGCTAATGAAAGCTTAGAACTTTATAAACAGCATCACCCCGATGCTATTTATACACCGGTCAGTGACTACCCAGAAGGTCGTAATGCCGTCTGGTCCGTACCATGTGATTTAGCCTTCCCATGTGCCACACAAAACGAATTAAATGCTGAAGACGCCGACACGCTTCTTAACAACGGATGTATCTTAATCTCTGAAGGGGCCAATATGCCCTGTAGTCCAGAAGCTGTGGACAAGTTTCAGTCTGCACGTATTCTTTATGGCCCCGGCAAAGCGGCTAATGCCGGAGGTGTCGCCACCAGCCAATTGGAAATGGCGCAAAACGCCAGTATGCAGCAGTGGAGCTTTCAGGAAGTTGATAATCGACTAAAGCTCATTATGGAAAATATTTATCGCCAATGCGCTAACACTGCTGAGGAATTTGGTGAACCCAATAACTTAGTACTAGGCGCTAATATCGCCGGTTTCCGTAAAGTCGCCGATGCTATGATTGAGCAAGGCGTGTATTAATCCCACCTGATGTCTGCCAATAAAGGCTAAGCAACACAAAGGCCGAGATTCAATTCCGAATCTCGGCCTTTAACTTACTAAATAACAGTACAGACTACTCGGCTACTGCCTGCTGTGACTTACGAGTCAATAAAGCAATCAGATGAGCAATGGTTGCACGCATCTCATTACGATGAACCACCATATCTAGCGCGCCTTTTTCTAATAGGAACTCAGCACGCTGGAAGCCCTCTGGCAACTGCTCGCGTACTGTCTGCTCAATCACACGCGGACCGGCAAAGCCCACTAAAGCGTTAGGCTCTGCAATCACCACATCACCCATAAAGGCGAAACTAGCCGATACACCGCCCATGGTCGGATCAGTTAATACACTGATAAATGGTAAACCAGCCTCTGATAAGCGTGTCAGCATGGCATTGGTTTTAGCCATTTGCATAAGAGAAAATAAGCTCTCCTGCATACGAGCACCGCCAGAAGCACTGACACAGATAAAGGCAGTACGATTATCAATGGCATGCTGCACACCACGTACAAAGCGCTCACCGACTACCGACCCCATGGAACCACCCATAAAGCCAAACTCGAAGCAAGCCAAAGTCGCTGGTATATGCATGATCGTGCCACCCACCACAACAATAGCGTCACCCTCTTTAGTGTCCTTCATCGCTTCAGTTAAACGATCAGGATAGCGACGTGAATCCTTAAACTTCAATGGATCCTTAGAGCGCAAATGCTCTCCAATCTCTACTCTACCCTCTAGGTCTAGTAGTGAATCAATCCGAGCTCTTGCCTTTAAACGCATGTGATGCCCACAGTTTGGGCAAACATTAAGAGCCTTTTTAAGTTCATCACTATAAAGCGCAGACTCACAGCTAGGGCACTTAACCCAAACACCTTCGGGGACACGTTTTGTGTTTTTATCTTCGCGATTAATTCGCGGGGGTAAAATTTTATCTAACCAACTCATGATTTTTACTCTTTTGTAACCGTTTCAAGGCCTTGACGAATGTCACGCAACCACTCACCAGCTCGCTTAGCAGCTAACTCATCGTGACGGTCTTCACTCAGCCCCTCAATCGCTGCCTGCATCTCTGAAATTAACTTACTACCAATCACTACTGCATCAGCAACTGATGCGACAGCACGAGCACTTTCAACATCTTGAATACCAAAGCCTACACCGATCGGAAGGTCAACATAGCGTTTGATGTTTTGTACTTTTTTCTTAACATCTTCCGTATCTAATGTTGCGGAACCTGTTACTCCCTTAAGGGAAACGTAATAAACATAACCCTTGGCAATCTCACCAATCTTTTTGATGCGCTCATCAGTAGATGTTGGTGCAATCAAGAAAATCGGCGCTAAATCAGCTGCTTCATAATAAGCAGCAACCTTATCAAATTCTTCCGGTGGATAATCGACAGTCAACATTCCGTCCACACCTGCTTTAGCCGCAGCTTGGGTAAACGCCTCCCAACCCATGGCTTCGATTGGGTTAGCATAACCCATAAGAACCACTGGTGTTTCCTGATTATCCTGACGAAAACGACTCACAATATCAAGCACACCTTGAAGCGACATACCTTTGATAAGAGCACGCTCAGAAGCCAATTGGATAATTTTACCATCAGCCATTGGATCTGAAAAAGGAACACCTAACTCAATGATATCCACACCATTCTTGACCATCTCGTGCATAATCTTCACTGTACTAGCGGCACTTGGATCGCCACTCGTCACATAGGGAATCAAAGCAGCACGTTGACCACAACGGGCAAAAGCATCATCAATTCTTTTAATAGACATCTCTGTTACTCCACCCTACAACTGGATATTGCCGTATTCGGCAACTGTATGAATATCCTTGTCACCACGACCGGATAAGTTCGCTAAAATAATCTGATCTTTAGCCATCTGCGGCGCCAAGCGAGCAGCATATGCCAAGGCATGTGAAGACTCTAGTGCAGGCACAATGCCTTCAATACGACAACAATCATGAAAAGCCTGAATCGCTTCGTCGTCATTAACAATCTCATAAGAAGCCAAGCCAAGCTCTTTTAATAAAGCATGCTCAGGACCAACGCCTGGATAATCCAGACCTGCTGAAACAGAATGGGTCCCTTGAACCTGTCCATCTTCATCTTGGATAACCAAGGTGCGATTACCATGTAATACACCGACCTGACCGATATTAATCGAAGCAGAGTGGCGGCCAGTATCAACCCCCTTACCACCGGCCTCAACGCCGACTAAACGGACATTTTCATAGGATAGATAAGGATGAAAGATACCAATGGCGTTGGACCCACCGCCGACTGACGCTGTCACCACATCAGGCTGACGACCTGCAGCCTCTTGCATCTGCTCGATAGCCTCAACCCCAATCACGCGCTGAAAATCACGAACCATCTCTGGATAAGGGTCAGGACCTGCTACCGTACCAATAATATAAAAAGTGTCATCGACATTGGCCACCCAGTCGCGCATGGCTTCGTTTAACGCGTCCTTGAGTGTCTTGGAGCCACTCTCGACAGGAATAACAGTCGCACCTAACAGCTTCATACGGTAGACATTAAGTGCTTGGCGGCGTACGTCCTCGGCACCCATATAAACCACACACTCAAGGCCATAACGTGCCGCTACGGTAGCAGTAGCCACGCCGTGTTGACCAGCGCCCGTCTCAGCAATAATGCGGGTCTTACCCATACGACGTGCAAGCAGAATCTGACCGATACAATTATTAATTTTATGTGCGCCAGTGTGATTTAAATCCTCGCGCTTGAACCAGATCTGTGCCCCACCAAGCATCTCAGACCAGCGTTTAGCATGATAAACAGGACTAGGACGACCGACAAAATGCTTTAATTCGTAGTGATACTCGGCTATAAACTCGGGATCATCTTTGTATTTTGAATAGGCTTCTTTTAATTCATCAAGAGCGTGCACTAAGGTTTCTGCCACAAAGCGGCCACCAAAACGCCCAAAATGACCTGATTCATCAGGATAATTGTACTCTCTCAAGAGACCTCCGCTAACTTCTCAAGTAAATAGTTGATTTTACCTCAAATTGCATAAACATATTAGCTACTATGAGCGATTCACCGAATGCACTTCGGGCATTTCCCCTATAGCACTGAGTACCTTACGCACTTGATCACCATCTTGTACCTCAACGGTATACAATAAATTTGCTTGGCCCTGACGACTTTGAGTATTAAGACCAGCAACATTTATTTTATTTTTGGCAAATAACTCGGTAATGTCTCGAATTAAGCCAGGACGATCCGCAGCGGACACGGAGATATTAACTGGATACAAGCGATCAGCCGTATTACCCCAATCCACTTCAATAATACGCTCAGGGTATTTTAGTCTTAGTGCTTTAAGACTTGGACAACCATCACGATGTATAGTCACTCCACGACCTCGGGTAATAAAGCCATGAATTTCGTCTGGAGGCGCCGGATGACAACAACCTGCTAACTGAGTCAATAAGGAATCGACACCCACCACCAGTACACCGTTTTTACTATCGGTATGAATTTGTGATTGATGATGGCGTGATAAGATCTCTTCATCAGGGTTAGTGACTTCTTGCTCTACAAAGGCCTGAGCGATATTACGTAGACTG
This sequence comes from Alcaligenaceae bacterium, assembly GCA_012518515.1. GTDB lineage: Bacteria > Pseudomonadota > Gammaproteobacteria > Burkholderiales > Burkholderiaceae_B > Oligella. The sequence goes on along the minus strand of JAAYRZ010000117.1, from coordinate 2,060 downwards.
AACTCCTCTTTAGCCACGGCAACATACAAGTCCTCGGCGTGACTAAAACCGAGCTTCTGTGCTAATTGCTCAAGATTAGTTGCAGTTTTCCCCAATCGCTGTAGCTCTTTTTCAACCAAATCCTGACCACTGACAATGCGCTTTTGCAGCTCTACTGCATTGAACCACAAACGCACTTTGGAACGTGCTCTCGGACTTGCTAAATAGCCCAATTGGGGATTTAGCCAATCTCGCGAAGGGCCGCCCGATTTAGCAGCAATAATTTCAACAGTCTGTCCCGTCCGCAATGGTGTATTAAGGGCGACCATTTGTCCATCTACTTTGGCACCACGGCAACGATGCCCTAAGTCCGTATGTAAACGGTAAGCAAAATCAATTGGCGTACTACCTTCTGTCAACTCCAACACACGAGCTTGAGGCGTCAAGACATAAATACGAGAAGGTGCCGCTTCAGGTGTCGGTGCGGCCGCCTTCGCATCTGCTTTATCAGTCTTAGCCTGAGTGTCTTTAGCAACAGGGGCATTATCATCCGCTACCAAAGCTAATGCATCTCCGTTAGTGCCAAGCACTTGCTCTTGGAGTTTTGACGCTTCTTGCTCTGAGATTCCCTCTTCTCGGCGCCACGACAACAACTGTCTCATCCATGAAATCTGACGATCATAAAGACTGGCAGCGGATGTTGTACCACCCTTAGCTCCCGACTCTTTATAGCGCCAATGAGCGGCCATGCCGTATTCAGCAAACTCATGCATCTCAATGGTACGAATTTGTACTTCGAAATTACGTCCACCTTCATCCTGAACGACGGTATGCAGTGAACGATAACCATTAGGCTTAGGACGCGCAATGTAGTCATCAAACTCATCCATAACCGGAGTCCAGAGGGAGTGCGCCATCGATAAAGCGGTATAGCAGTCACGCTCCGTTTCGGTAATAATGCGAATTGCGTGTAAATCATAAATCTCTTCAAAGGAGAGATTTTTATTGCGCATCTTGTTGTAGATACTATAAATATGCTTGGCCCGACCAGAAACATCTGACTTGATATTGAGCTGTGTAAGATTTTTCTTGAGCTTATCAATAAAGTCCTGAACTAACTGCTCACGCTCGGTTCGCCTAACCTCAAGTTTCTTAGCTATATCCCGATAAGTTTCTGGTTCTAAAAATCGCAACGCAAGATCTTCTAACTCCCACTTGATCTGCCAAATACCTAAACGATTAGCTAAAGGAGCATAGATATCACGTGTTTGCTGAGCTAAAATCAGGGGGCACTGACGCTTGGAGTCACTGTACCAGCGTAAGGTCTGAAGACGCGATGCTAAGCGTAAAATGACAATACGCAAATCCGTGGCAAGAGCCAATAACATCTTGCGTAACATCTCTTGTTGATCCTGCGCTTGTTCGCTATCAGGGCTTTCAGCTAACGTGGCCTGCGCACCAATACGAATTAGAGTCCGCGTACCCTGGACTAAATTAAGTACTTCAAGACCAAATAAATCAAGAATCTCCTGACGAATTTCATGCGCTTCCTTGGGATCCTCGCTACTCGGGAAAGAAGCCAAAACACCTGCAATCATGGAAGTCACATCCATTTGCAGTAAGGACAGTGAATGCAAAACACCCTTGGCATGACGCACACAAGGTTCAGCAGTAAACATAACCGCCCCTGAGAGACGCTTTTCAGCCCACTCAACTGCTAAGCGTAACTTGGCTGCATCCTTCTCACCCAAGTCCTGATAAATAGGACTTAGCCAAGCCTCACTAAAATGGTGTTCATCTTCACCTGCAAGCACTTTTTTTATCATAAGGTCTACTTATAAAAAACTTGGTAAATTATAAAATACTAACTATGGTCTAAAAGATAGATATCAACTATGATAACTATGATGATTATTAATAGGTTACTTTATATTAAATCCCTATTTTACTTCTGACATACTATGAGCTCAAATACAAAACGGTTATTAATTATATGGCATAGCCGAACCTCTACCTCTGAGCAAGCAGCTAAGGCAGCAAAAAAAGCTGCCCAGGCAACCATATTAGAACTTTTGGGCTTG
>JAAYRZ010000116.1 GCA_012518515.1 Alcaligenaceae bacterium | reverse complement strand
GGTAAAGAAACACGTGTCTCCTCTACACCGTCTATTCGCTTGTTATCTTCAATAAGAGTAATCAACTCACCGAAAATTTTTGAAATATTACCGCGGTTGATTTCGTCGATGATTAAAACGTAGTTTTTCTCATTGCTGTTATCAGTAGAAGCAATAGCTTTAGTGGCTAGCTTTTTTATCGTTCCATCCTCTAAGTGATAGCTAATAGCATCATCTTCATCCCCAGATAAATTAGGTTTAATACCTTCTACAAACTCCTCATAACCATAGCTTTGATGGAAGGTAGTGAAAACAATTTGGCCTTCTTCAACGAGTTTATTGTAGAGAGTAGTTAAAACGTCACGCCCTGTTTTATCTTGTAATAATGCTTCACCAAACTGTTTAATAGCCAGTGGTTTAACGGTATCAATAAGCTCTCGCTCGTCCGTTTGAGAATCAATATCGTAAATCGCGGATAGTGCTCGATTGACTGTTTGATAAGTTTTCCCGGTACCTGGAGGACCATATAAAATTTGGTTTTTAGGCAGATTTGAACTAATCATGTTGAGATTTTCATCTACGGGTGTTTCTAAATTCTCCTCTAATGACACTTTTTTGTACTTGTTAAAAAATAAGTCATAAAAATTTAACAAACTTACGTTCATTAATTCTTGATTAAGTGGCGTCTCTTCAACTCGTTGGATTGTGCTGTCTTTTCTAGAGCTTTTTTTACCAGACTCACCTTTATGAACCGTATTATCAATAAACTTCTGGTAGGTCTCATCATCAATAAAATCTGATTTATAAAGGGTATAGCCTGAGTCACCTCTTATTAAGTAGAGGTTTTTGTCGTCCTTTGCTGACCGCTCATCAACAACAAAGATCTTTCTAAAATTATCCTCGTTTTTGTAGCTCTGTATGTTTGTGAGGATGTCTTCACTGAAACTCTCAGTGCATTCCATTTTATAAAATGCGCAATTTCTAGTTTGACGAGTAGTTAAAACAATATTTTGAGGGTTCAATATAAAATATTTAAATAACTTAAACTGGTTTCCATCAATGGGTAACTTCCCCAGAACACTCTCAAACTGCATGTGCTCATCAGTTTGCTCAATCGCCTTCCATAAATAAACGTCGCTTCCTGTGAGTGCAAAGCAATAGTCACCTACTTCTAGCTCTCCAAACCAAGTTGATCCTTTGGCAGCGTAGTATCTTTTCTCACTAATCTGATCTTGGGCATTAATTTCTTTATTTGAAAACTTTGATGCGAACTTACCAAAAAACACTCTCATAAATTTACCTGTAAAAGTTCTACTTTCTTAAAATTCTCAGCATACCTAACCAAATAACAAAATAAATTCAGCTTTTGCTGCTGGTCTAAATTATTCGCCCCGCCACTACCTAAAGCGGGGTTTGCGACCACAATCGCTAAAGACTGGGCGCGTGAAATGGCGACATTAATGCGGTTTTTGTCGAATAAAAACTCCATCCCTCTGGGTGAGTCACTGGCATTGCTCGCGCATAAACTAAAAAAGACAATCGGGGCTTCTTGGCCTTGGAATTTATCTACGCTACCGACCTTTGCCTGCTCACCCAAAGCGCTTTGTAATAAGCCCACTTGCTGATTATAAGGGGCAACAAAAAGCATATCGTCCCAGCTAATAGGGCGGGTGCTACCGTCTTTGGCAGTAAAATCTCGACCTAGTAACTCATAGGCCGTCTTTTGTATGAGCGCTACTTCTTCTGTACTGGCTTGCGTGTTGCCTTCGTGGTCTACGGGTAGATAAACAATGCCGGCCTCTTGAGCCAGTTGACTGTGATAGTCTGTGGGAACGGTAACGGTTTGCTGATCATTCTGTGGGTCAGTATGCAGCTTGCCCTCGTAAACAGCCTGACTAATGAATTGATTGACCGCTGAATGCATGCGGTAGGTGGTATCTAAAAACACCCCTTTTTCTTCAGAAATAGTGGGCGTTTGGTGCAGTAGGTAATCGAGTATGGATAAGCCACTGTCTCCGGGATGCGTGCCTTGCGTGGGCTGCCCCAGCTGCATTTGATCGCCCATTAACACCAGGTTACTGGCAGCACGGCTCATGGCGAGTAAATTGGCCACTGCCACTTGTCCGGCTTCATCAATAAACAAATAATCGAATTGCCTCACCACATCCTCTCTGGCAAAGCCCCATGCCGTGGTCCCGATGACGCAGGGTTGATGCGTGTGATTCCTAATCTCAGCGTTTTTGATAATCTCAATACCCAGATCGGCAATGACGGGATCGGTGTCTTTAGCGCAAGCAAAGTACGCCGTTATATGCTGCTCTTGGCAGTACTGCGCAGCGCCAATCAGTAGGTTGTTAATCGCTTTATGTGAGTTTGAGCTAATGGCGACGCGCTTGCCTTGGCGCACTAAATCCGCAATTACATGCTTGGCTGTGTAGGTTTTCCCCGCACCAGGAGGCCCTTGTATGGCTAAATAGGAGTTGTCTAATTGGCTAATAGCATGAATGATTTGAGTTAAACGAGTGGCGGCATCGGTGGCTGAGGTGATGGGGTCTCCTGCTTTATGACCCTTAATACGAGGGTAATCACGCTGTAGAAAATCAAGGATGGCGCACGGGGCGATGTTTTCTGTATCACTTAACTCTCTCACCGCTGCTTCGATGGCTTCGGGAATCGGTTGTGGTCTTACGTAACTATCCGGTATGAGGCTGATTTGTGCGGGAGGTTCCTCTTTGGCTTGCAGTGCCACAATACCCGCTGCTAAATCCGAGTGATCTTTCATAAAGTTCACTTTCAGGGAATTACCTGCCTCGTCCACCTCGCCGGAAATATAATAGCTGGAGGCGGGTACGCCTTTGATATCCTGGCTGGTATCAAAAGAGTATTCATAAACCAGATTTCGGGCGCGAGGCGTGGGTTTAAACGCGGCTTTGCCAGTGCGTTTACCGAGAGCCAAACACTCCGCGTCATCAAACAGCTCTTCGGCTGTCATCGCCAAGCGATCAAATAGCGTCCAAAACACCGGTTTGGCTTCTCTACGGTGAAACTCCAAATACCAGGCTAGGTTTTCTTGTAATGTGGCAGCTTTTGGATCGGCTTCTTTGGTTTTTTGAGCCGCGTTTAATAAGTGATCGCGTAATTCAATTTTTGCGGTTAACTCTTCGGAAATCTCAGGCTCCACCCGCTCTTCACGGCCTAAGTAGGCTATTTCATGCTGAGCCTGCTGATTACGTAGCCACTCCGTTAACTCTTGGGTGCTATCGCAATCGTCGATGTTGTAAGCACGAAGATTGTTTAATATCTCAGAGGTCTGCCACGTATCCCCATCAGGTTGTTGGCGCCAGTTCTCATAGGCCACGACCGAATCTGCGCCTCCCGTCACATCTGTACTGCGGGCATCCCGGTAAATATGCTCTACGTTTTTAATGGAGTAGCTGGGTTCGCCAATGAGTACGCCTTGTCTCACCACCTTATATAAATCAACAAAGACCTCATTGCGAAGCAGTTGATCGACTTCCTCCTCACAGACGCCATAGCGCCCCATTAATTTACGGCAGGCAGTGATCTCATAGCTGGCATAGTGATAAATATGCATGGTGGAATCTTGCTGCCAGCGCTCGTACACCCAGTGGATAAAAGCCATGAAGGCTTGTTTTTCTTCTGCTTCATTATGTGCCCAGAAATCCTTAAACTGGCGTTTGCCTGACTCATCAAAATAAGTGCAGCCCCACAAGTATTCCAGCCCACCTTCAACCAAAGGAAAGCCTTCAATATCAAAAAACACATCTAGCGCCGAGTCAGGCGGCAGCATCGCTAAGCCTTGTTTTTTATTCGGCTCAATGGGTAATACTTCAAAAAGCGGTTTTTCTGAGCCAACGGAGGCAATCTGTAATTGCGCCTGACGCACTAAGCGCGCAAAGACCACAGGATTAAGATGAGGTACATGCTCGCATTTGGTTTGCGCTAAGGCCGTCATGGTTGTGATACCGGCGGCCTGTAAATGTTTGATCTGTGAGCGAGTAATCGTGGCAACTTGCAATAAATGGTCGGCTTCAATTAATAGCGTATCGGCATACTCTCCCCACCGGCCCCAGCTAGTGGACTCAGCCGGATCAGGGCGCTGATTACTATCGAATTGCTTATGAAATTGCAGAAAGTCATCACGCACGCTTTGATAATAATAGTAGTAGTCGTCTGTACGTAAACGCTCTTTTCTGCCATCGCCCAACACCACGACAAAATGCTCAGAACGCACGCCTTGAATGCGCGCTAATAAATCTTGATAGCAGCAAAGCTGAATCGTAAAGGCGGGCTTTAACTCTTTGGAAAGTTTGGTATCCCACACTTCATAGTGATAATTCCCTAGCTCACTGGCGCCATCGACTTTAACAAGAAAATCCGCATAGCCAACAAAATTTTCTCCCGTTAAATACGCTTGAAATATCACCTCTACCCCCACTTCAATTGCCTCAAGCGTGGCTTTTTTCTTATCCTCTTTTTCGTCAATCATGGCAATGGACTTGCCTTGAGCTTTAAACGTTTCTAATAAAGCTTTTTCATGGCTAGCGCCTTTATCCTGGAGCATACTCATGAATGAGTCATCCGCATCCGCTTGCGCTACCTGATCGGGATTAACCAAAACCAAACGCTCCATCCACGAGGCAAAAGGACTGTCTACAAATTGCACTACGTCTGAGGGGGAAAAAACGAGACGGCTATTATCGTAATACATGGGGCTCTCTTAAGAGTGAGCGCAGGGCTAATCCAGTCTTTACTCACTGAAATATTTTGCCTTGCTATTTATTATCTTGTTACAGTGTATAGTGAAGAGTAGGGGGTATCAATGGCAGTTAAGCTAGCTCGTAATAATGGGCATATAAAGCAGACACTGTTTTAATTAACAGATTTGATTCCATCTGTATTACCGCCTAAGCTTAATCATCAAGTGTCATGCATAAGCCTCCCTTATTTGTAAGTGCGGCTTCCCTATTTTTGAGGTGATATCCAATGGCTGTAAAGCTAGAATTTATTAATTTATTAGTGCCTATCAAAACCATCGAGCAAAAATACCCAGGTGGATGGCAGCAGTGCCTTAAAGATAATAAGGAGTTAATCGGGTACTCCGTCTGGTTTGACGAACATTTATTACGTTGTGGCACCATGAATGGTATGGATATTTACCTCATGCTCGATGACTGGAAACGGCTTGGTTTTAAAACGCATTTGGGTGGCAAACGTCCTACAAAGTGGATTGATGTCTGTGTAGTTGAAGCCATGTTTGCTGACGAGGGAGTTCCCTGTAGTTGGCTTGTGGTAGACGGTGATACTGCGTATTTAAAAGGGACTGCTAAGGGGGAAGTCATTGATCACTATAGTTTCCAATAAAAATGACTGAACGCAGAAAAGCCATTGTTTTCCCTAAAAATCAGGATTTTCTTGCCCAGCTGGGAGAAAATATCCTCTTAGCGTATAAGCGCCGTAATTACACGCAAACGTTGCTTTCAGAGCGGACTGGCTTAAGTCGAGCGACAATTCGCAAAATTTATCAAAGGGTGATCAACCTCTTAGGGAGTGGATGAACTCAGATGCGATCAAGCTAACAAAAAGCAGTCTATTGTTGAATGATGATGTTAGCTTAGAGTTTAAGGATTTTAAAGAGTTCTATGAGGCACGCCGAACTGCATTAAAGCTGCGATTAGCGAATAGGGTTTCTATGACAGATGCCATGTCTATTGAAATGAGTATGGAAGATAATGATGAGGAGCTCATTGAGGACACTGAATTATTATGAACTTAATTTGCACTGCTTTTCATTAGTTTAGAATACTGATTAGCGAGGAAAAAGTTACATTAGTATAGATTAATAATCTTACTATCAACTGACGTTAAAAATGGGGTGATTACCCTATACTTGCATAAAGGAGAGAAATGAATGAAGAAAGCAAAAGTGAAACATGGTGGCTTTGATTGGGTTCCTCTGCATGAGTTAATTAAATTTCCTCCTCGTAAACCTGATTATCGTAAACCGATTT
>JAAYRZ010000115.1 GCA_012518515.1 Alcaligenaceae bacterium | reverse complement strand
TCATCTGCACAGCGGCATCTAGATCAACAGCGACAATACGCGACACACCTTGTTCTTGCATAGTAACCCCAATTAACTGCTTAGCCATCTGCATGGCTATCTTATTGTGAGAAATAAATAAAAACTGTGTTTGATCACTCATAGACTGTACTAAATTAGCATAACGCTCTGTATTTGCGTCATCAAGCGGAGCATCTACCTCATCTAGCAAACAAAATGGTGCTGGATTCAATTTAAACAATGCAAATACCAACGCTGTTGCAGTTAACGCTTTTTCGCCACCTGATAATAAATGAATTGTGCTATTACGCTTACCCGGTGGCTGTGCCATTACCTGCACACCCGCATCAAGAACTTCCTCTCCAGTCATCACTAACTTGGCTTGACCGCCTCCAAATAATTGTGGAAACAACTCCCCAAAATGACCATTAACTAAGTTGAAAGTTTCTTGTAATAGCTGTCGCGTTTCGCGGTCAATATCACGAATTGCCTCTTCTAACGTATCAATGGCTTCCTGTAAATCAGTCTGCTGTGCATCAAGGAAAGACTTACGTTGCTGTGCCTCATCTAACTCTTCAAGCGCTGCTAGGTTAACCGAACCCAAACGTTCAATTGCACGGCTGATACGCTGCATCTCTGCCTGCAACCAACTCACTCGAGCCCCAACATCAGGCATCTCAACAAGCTCAGTACTTGTCGTGATGAAATGAGCAACCACATCTCGCTCCACTGCATGCGTATCTAATTGCTCAGAAAACTGCTCTGCCACTAAACGCGCTGCTTGCTCATCCAATTGTAACTGAGTTATCTCCTGTCGACGTGGTTCTATCGACATTTCAAGTTGTAGCCGTTGCTCATCCTGCTCACGCAAGCGCGCCTCAATGCCTTCTAACTCCAATCGTTTAGCGGCCAACTCCTCTTCTTTATACTGACGAGTTTCAAGTAGCTCCTGTAAAGCAGCCTGAGTACTTTGCTCATCAATTACAAAGAGCTCACCTTCAAGGCTTTCTAATTCGGTCTTAGACTGCTCCACCTGTTGCTGTGACAAACTCTGATTACGCCGCAACTCCTCAACTCGCGCTTTTAAACTGCGCTGCTCATACTCAATATCACGTGTTTCACGTTCAATTTCCTGAGCTCGCTGACGAATCTCACGCATTTCGATGAGTTTACTGTCGAGAGTGGTATTTAGTTCGGCATAATCTTCACGCTTTTGCTCTAACTGCTCGGCATTTGACTCTAGTTCAATAGCAGACTCCTCAATACGAGCTGCATACTCTTCATATTGTAAGATAAGCTCCTCCAAGTCTGTGGCTAAACGCCTTTGAAGTTGCTCTGCTTGGGCTATTTGCTGCTCTAAATGACTATAAGCTAATTGATGTTCGTGTAAAAAACGCGTCACCTCAGAAACTCGCTGACGAGCTGGTGCAATAGCTTGACTGCTTTGTTGCCATTGTCGTTCTGCTTGTTGAAACGTAGTATTTAGCTGCTCGCTGATTAAACGCTCAGCCTTAATTTCACGTTGTAAATTTTCAATTTCCTGTTGACGCGCTAGCATTCCTGCCTGCTCACTATCAGCAGCATAGAAATATAAGCCATAAGCATCTACTAGATGCCCCTGCTTGACCACAAAACGTGCCCCTTGCGGTAATTGAGAACGCTTTGATAAAGCCTCCTCAACGCTTTCCAATACATAAATACCATCAAGCCATAATCCTAATAGTGCTTTTAGATCAGGATCCGGACAACGCAATAGCGATAAAAGAGATTTGAGCCCAGGCTTTGACTCATTAACAGCCAAGGGATTAGGTTTTTGATAAAGAACCAGACGCGTCGGTGGAAGCTCTTCGGCTAATAAATGGATTTCTTCTAAAGAAGTGACCTCCAAGGCATTTAAACGCTCTCTTAGAACCGACTCCAGTGCCACATCCCAGCCTGCTTCAATTTGAATTTTTTGCCACAGATGCGAGAGGTCTGCTAGCCCATGCTTTTTAAGCCAAGGCTCCAACTCACTATTTTGCAACACATCTGCCTGCAACCTCTCAAGCGCCTCAAGACGAGCTTCCAATCGCCCCACTAATTGCTCAGCTTGTTGCATATTCTGTCGGGCTTGCTGCCTAGCCTCTTCATAGACAGGCAAACGCTCTTCAATTTCTAACAATTGCGCTTGCGCCTCTTCGAGCTGCTGCGCTGAAGTATCACGCTCGGCCCGCAATGTTTCCATCTTAGAGGCTTCTGGACTGCTGATGGCCTTTTGTTCTTGCTGTAAACGGTCACGACGATTAGCTAACTGTAATTGCTGCCGCTCCGCGTCATCTTTTTGCTGTTGGATCAAAGCTTGTCGCTGCTCTAGCCGTGATAACTCAGCACGCAAAAGCTCCTTGTCACGCTCAAATTGAGCCACCTGCTCCTCAACATCTGGCAAACTTGACTGCATCAACTCCAAACGAGCATAACTTTCCTCATGACGAGCTGCGGCCTCTTCCAATTGCCTATCCACTTCTTGTAATTGAGTCGCACAATGCTCTAATTGAGCATTCCATTCCTCGATTTGCTGTTGCAATCTGCTCTTATTCGCTTGTAACCGTTGCCGAGAATCCGCCACATGACGAATCTCAGCTTCCAAACTGGCTACTTGAGCATTACTCTCATAAAGTGCTGTTTGCGCCTTGTGTAAGGCATCACCTGCTTGATAATGAGCCTGCCGACGATACTCAAGCTCTTTTTCTATTTGTCTAAAAGACGCTAAACTATGCTCCAAATCATGCTGAGCCTTTTCTCGTTGAGCATTTTTGGCGGCTTGATCCTTAATCGCACCCTGCTCCTTTAAGTACCAAAAGGCAAATTGCTTTTGCTCACCTTCAGTCTGTAGTTGCTTATACTTTTTAGCCACCTCAGCCTGCGCTTCCAAACGCTTGAGCTGTTTATCTAACTCACCCAAAATATCTTCGACGCGAAGTAAATTCTCACGTGTATCCGCCAAGCGATTTTCGGTTTCACGACGACGTTCCTTATAGCGTGAGACGCCGGCCGCTTCCTCAAGATACACTCGTAACTCTTCGGGCTTCGCTTCAATCAAGCGATTAATCATGCCTTGGCCAATAATCGCATAACCTTTGGAGCCTAGGCCTGTACCTAAAAACACATCATGAATATCACGACGTCGAACTTGCTGATTATTAATGTAGTAACTACTACCACCATCACGCGTCAGAATTCGACGCACCGAAATTTCGGCGTAACTGCTCCACTGCCCTACCGCACGGCCTTCAGTATTATCAAAAACTAGCTCAACCGATGCTCGACTAGCTGGCTTGCGCTGTCCAGAACCATTAAAAATAACGTCTTGCATAGACTCGCCACGCAATTCCGATGCTCTCGATTCACCCAGCACCCAACGTACCGCATCAATAATATTTGACTTGCCACAGCCATTAGGCCCCACCACCCCGACCAACTGACTTGGAACAGGAATCGTTGTAGGATCCACAAAGGACTTAAAACCGGCTAATTTAATTTGAGTCAAACGCACTCTATAAATATTCCACAAAGAAAATTGATTGATAGACTAAAACTGCTAAGTACTAATAGCTAATGAATAAGCTAATGGATAAAAATCGTATTTTAGCGCAGTACACCACAGATACTCTGACTTTATCCTGAATCTTGATAACGATCTATTACTAAGTTTTATAGCTATGTTACAGTAATCACTTTAAGAATTATTGGTTAAGCATCTTGTCTAGTTCTTATAATTTATTCAAACAACATTATCAGGTGGGCTTGCGTTGAAAAGAGGCTTTTATACAGTCCTGTTAGCACAGTCTTTCTCCTCTCTCGCTGATAATGCCTTGTTTATCGCAGCGATCGCATTGATCATGGAGCTCAGTGGCCCTGACTGGCTAACTCCGATCATGAAGTGGTTTTTTGCCTTTGCTTATGTGATCTTAGCTGCCTTTGTCGGCGCCTTTGCCGACTCTATCCCCAAAGGCAGGGTGATGTTCATCACCAATTCAATTAAAATTTTTGGCTGTATCCTAATGTTTGCTTTTCCCTTGTTGGGTTATAGCAGCTTAACCAATGCCTATGTAATTTGCTTAGCCTATGGTGTGGTTGGGATCGGTGCAGCAGCCTACTCTCCTGCCAAATACGGTATTGTCACTGAACTGCTTCCGCCCAAAGACTTGGTCAAGGGCAATAGCTGGATTGAGGGCGCTACTGTCGTTTCAATTATTGTCGGAGTGATGCTTGGTGGTATTTTGACCCGTGAAAGTGTCTCTCAAGCCCTAATTGAAATAAAAGTTATTGATTACTTTGCAGGTTCCCCGGCTGAAGCCGCCATCGTCGTGATCGGTTTCATTTATTTACTCGCAGCACTCTGCAATCTGATGATTCCAGATACACGCTTTAAGTATCCGCGCCAAGAGCGCAACCCAATCCGCTTAACTCGTGTATTTGCAGGCTATGTACGTATCCTATGGAAGGATCCCGTAGGGCAGATTTCTTTAGCCGTCACCACACTCTTCTGGGGCGCTGGCGCGACACTCCAACTGGTTGTACTCAAATGGGGTGAGGAGCATCTTGGCTACTCCCTCGAAGGCTCCGCCATGCTGATGGGAGTTGCAGCAGTCGGTACCGTAATCGGTTCTGTCGCCGCAGCTCGCGTACCATTAGAAAAGACATTAAGCGTCTTACCGGTCGGTGTCTTGATGGGACTAAGTATTTTATTAATGAACTTTGTACAAGCTGGCTGGCAAGTTATCGCCTTGCTGATCTGGGTAGGTGCCTTATCTGGCTACTTTGTGGTGCCTCTTAATGCCCTCCTACAGCATCGTGGACATGTTCTATTATCTGCCGGTCACTCGATTGCTGTGCAAAACTTTAATGAGCAATTAAATATCCTGTTTATGGTGGGCATTTACGCCATCATGGTACATATGGACTACTCGATTTATAACATTATTTATATTTTCGGAGCGATCGTTGTAGTGATGATGGCGCTAGTGATGCTGCTCGCTCGTCATAACCGTCGTGTTTATCCTCAAGTATTTTCAGAAATCGGCTCTACTGCCCAAGGTCAGCAACAGCATATTATCAACTAAAGTAAGCAATCCGACCTACTCACGGATAATTTGTCGAGCCCGCTTCAAATCTTGCCACGTCTGCGCTTTTTCTGAGCTATTAAGTAGCAAATACTGAGGTGAAAATGTGGCGACTACAGGAATTTTACCAAGCACTGGGTGGTCAAAAAACAGCGAGCTTCTTCTCAAGGCTAACAAGCCTTTGTCTTCCTGTAAAAGTGAAGCGGCTGCATCACCAAAAGCAACGATACACTTGGGCTGAAGCCTTGTCATTTGTTCTAGTAAAATAGGTGAGCAAGCTTCTAACCAGTCATTTTTCAAAGTATCGGCATTCGAAGGACGACATTTTAATAAAGGCAATATCGCGATCTCAGAGCGCTCCAGTCCTAAAGCAAAAAGCATTTGCTCAAATAATTCCCCCGCATCTACCTCCACCGCTAAATCAGCCTGTCCCTGATTTTCACTGCCCTCACTTGGTAACTGCTCCAGAAATAACCAGTCACACTGTCGGCCCTGACTTTCATCAGCCATCACTGAAAGCACTCGGTTTTCACTTAACTCACAAGCACTGCAAGTCTCAGAATAAGCTCTAAGTTCTTGCCATGATAAAGCACTTAGCTCACTCCTATCTAACGCTCCACCTTGCTTAAGTGTTGATGCCACTTTCGTCTCAGGCGTAGAAGATACGGTATTAGCAGGCATCCGATGCCTTGCTCTTTGCAACATTTTACGTGCTTCATTGGCATGCACATTAGCTGTTTCAGCTGTGGCCATTGCCACTTTAGGTTCTACAGACAATGGAGAGGCTACAGAACTAACTGCTTCCTTAGCCTCAGTTTTCTCAGAGACTCTTTCTGGTGTGTCTGCTCCCATAGCCTTTTGCAAGTCTGGCGCAATACTTTCACCCCATAAAAAATCCACACCCAACTCTACCAATAGCTGACGCTGGATGGGGTTCAGGCTACTCACATAAGAGGATGGAAGAGTTGGTTCAGGCATCACTACTTAACCTCACTTTTAGCTACTTCGCGTGGCATAAACTTGACCTCAGCGTCTGCCGTCATGAGATGCTTTTCAAGAACAATCGCATCCTCACTACTACCGCTGACCTCACGATAATATCCCTTACGGGTGCCAATTACCGCATAACGATGTTTTAAATAAAAACGCTGTGCCTGTTCATTAGAACGACGTACTTCAAGAAGCTGCTTATCCAATCCATGAACCAAGGCATTTTTCTCAAGTGTTTTGAGTAAAAGGCCACCTAAACCCTCACCTTGCATGGAGGGTTCAACCGCAATCAACAAAATATGTGCAACATCAGGCGCCAGCATCTGAATGGCAAAACCAACGATTCGAGACTCTGCTGCTACGGCTTGCTCCTCAGTCATGCTTTGCTGATGCTCAATCACCCAAGCGGGATAAGCCGAACGTAAGCTATCTTTGAAGTTACCACGAGTCCAAGGAAAATCCTGAACAGTCTGCTCAATAATGAGTGCCCCGGCGATATCTCTTTCCTCCATTGGTCTCAAAAGATAGCGTTCCTGAGCAATTTCAAATGAGTAACTTGTCTTCGCTAAGGCTTCGGATATACTGACACTCAACGCAGCATCACTCACCTCAGGTTTAGCAGCGGCAGGATTACCGCTTAAGCCAGAGGCTCTTTCTTTTTCAGTAAAAGCTACTTTTTCACGTAAATAAATCGGTGCGGCTAAATGCGCCTCAACTGTCTCACCCTTTTGCCACTTAGCCAAAGCTAAACGGGCTAGTATTAAAGCATCAGCCCATTGGCTAATTTGGTCGGGAAGCACAGTAAAATCAAACTCCTTACTTTCAAAACTCTCTGCCAACTCCTGCTCATACACATCAAGTGCATTACCACAAAAAAACAGTCGTTTTTGATCATATATACGCTGCTCATCTAGCCAAAGCAAGACATCCTTAATACTAATCAGACTAGGTTTTTGTACAACCTTTAAGGTGATACTCTCACTAGCTGATTCGCAAGACTCGAGACGAGGCTCATAGATTGCCATATAGGCTTCACCCATACGTGCATCTAAAAGTGTAACAATATAATCTACTGAGGCTTTATTTTTCTTTGTATCTTCTTGCTTAGTCTGCGTCTTCAACTGATTGCTTTGCGCTAAAAAATCAACCGCCAACTGTGCTGTCGCACGCAATGAATCAATAGGAATCAATGGCAAATCCAAGCCTAAAGCCATCCCCTGAGCCAAGCCACAGGCAATACGCAAGCCCGTAAAAGCACCGGGGCCCTGGCTAAAAGCCAGCGCCACTAAATCACTTTTAGCCACACCTGATTCAGCTAACAAACTATCAACCATGGGCAATAATTGCTCCGCATGATCTAGGCTCCCCGAGCGATTGAAGGCGAGCCAATGCTCATCCGCCCCCACTAAAGGAGCATCGCTAGCATCAACAGTGGATTTAACTTCTAATATTGCTACACTGGATTCAGAGGCAGCACTTTCTATGGCAAGTAGGTATTTTTTCATAGGCCTATTTTACTGAAATTTAAACTTTAAAGCGCGAGAACTCGTTTGCATCTTGCAACGCTTTGTTTCATCTAACTCTAGCTTAAAGTTAGACACTTATCAAAGTCGTGATTTACAATTACACTTATAGCTAATAATATTATTTTAAATATTTACAGTTTTCACTAAGGCTCTAAAAACACACGACTTTTTAAGTGAGCCTTAAAAAATTAGTCTAACTGTAAAAGTAATTTTTAAAAATTTTATTCGATATTTCCCTTGAAATTTTTATAAAGATAAACAGATGAATACACAAAATACTTCACCCCGTAAAATTCTTGTTGTTGATGATGATGCTCGTCTCCGTGATCTCTTGCGTCGCTATTTAAGTGAACAAGGTTTTAATGTATTTGTCGCCGAAGATGGCAAGGAAATGGCAAAACTCTGGCAGCGTGAGCGTTTTGATTTACTGATTTTAGATCTAATGCTACCTGGTGAAGACGGTTTATCCATCTGTCGTCGTCTACGTGGAGCTGGCGATCAAACACCGATTATCATGTTAACCGCCAAATCCGAAGAGATTGATCGCATTCTTGGTTTAGAAATGGGTGCCGACGATTACTTACCTAAACCATTTAATCCGCGCGAACTGCTAGCACGATTAAATGCTGTGTTACGTCGCCGTTCTGCAGATGAGCACCCAGGCGCACCAAGCCAAACCAATGAATCAATTAATTTTGGTCCTTACACCCTAAATCTCTCAAACCGCACCCTCTCCAAAGGTGAGGAAGTGATTCCTATCACAACGGGTGAGTTCTCCGTACTTAAAGTCTTTGCACGTCACCCACGCGAACCCTTATCACGCGACAAGTTGATGGAATTAGCACGAGGTCGTGAGTACGAGGCTTTTGACCGTAGTCTGGACGTACAAATTTCGAGACTGCGTAAATTGCTTGAACCTAACCCTGCCAAACCTATTTATATTCAAACCGTTTGGGGCTTAGGCTATGTCTTTATCCCGGATGGTGGCGATGTCGGCACTGAAAAGTGATCTACTAAGGGGGCATCAAGAAGAGCCACTACAGCAAGACAAGGTGGCTCCTGATTCCGAGCATGCTAATAAGCATAAAAGTAGTTCCTTTAGACCAATTCTACGATTTGGTCTTTTTGGCCGTGCCTTCTTCATCATCACGGCCTTTATGATTTTAAGTCTGTCAGTCTGGGGCATGGTAGTTGTGAATGCACTAGAAGAACACCGTGCAAACCAACTGGCAGAACGTGCTACTAGCGCCTTAAATATTGCACAAAAATCAATTCAATACGCTGCCAAAGAAAATCGTTCAGCCTTAATTATCCAACTAGCCACTCCAGGCGACACTCAAGTTTTCCCTCGCGAAGAAAGCGATAGCTACCTAGCTCTGGGTGAATCCCGCTTTGAAGATCTTCTCAAAGAAAGACTCTCACAACTGGTTCCAACTACTGGCATCATCCTTGCCTCAGAATTAAGTCAAGAAAGAGGTTTATGGATTGGTTTTACGGTTGATGATGAATCTTATTGGTTACTCGTTAAGTACCGCCATGATTTATTCCCAAACCTGATCAATGAAGGACTGAGTTGGCTCTTTATCACACTAGGTATTGCCCTATTTGGTGCGGCTCTATCAGTACGCATGCTGACCAAACCATTAAGACAACTAGCCATCGCTAGTAAGCAACTAGCCCATGGCGAAAACCCTGCCCCATTACCGACGGATAAGGGGCCAACAGAGATACTCGAGGTGTTCTCCACCTTCAACCAGATGGCTATGGATCTGAGAGCCGCCGAATCCGATCGAGAAGTCATGCTAGCTGGTATTTCACACGACTTACGCACGCCTTTGGCACGTCTTCGTCTTGAGATCGAAATGAGCTGTTTTGATGATGAAGCACTCAATGCTATCGATGGGGATATGGAGCAAATCGAGCACTGTATCGCCCAATTGATGGAGTATGCACGCCCCACTGGTGAGGCCCCTAAGGAGCCGAT
>JAAYRZ010000114.1 GCA_012518515.1 Alcaligenaceae bacterium | reverse complement strand
GGGCCTATACTGCTTTACTCAAGGACGCTGCATTAGTTATTTGTAATGACTCCGGAGTCTCACACCTCAGTGCTGCTGCAGATACCCAACAGCTCACCTTAATCGGTACTACCGAGATAGAACATACTGCCCCGTGGTCACCTTCAGCCATGCTCCTAGGTGAAAAAGGTCGTTGGCCTGAATTAAATGAAGTCCTTAATACAGCTGAAGAGATACTTAAAGCACAGGCTGCAGTTTAGTTTAAAGCCTAAATCCAACCTCTGAACTGATAAACCCAGTAGCCCAGATACTCTTTAATAATTGAGCGACTTGCACCAAGTGCCCGCCGACTGGGTAAGTAAGGATTAAAGTCAGGATTGTCTCTGGGCAATTCGATTTGTGGCGGATTTTGTGCAGCATGGGCTTCAATACCTAATTGTTTAAAGACACCCATGGCTCGCGGCATATGTAAGGCAGAGGTCACTACCAGTACAGACTCGATTCCATGCTCCTCCATCGTGAGCATAGTAAATAAGGCATTTTCTCTAGTGGTCTGGCTATGATCCTCACGAATGATAGCTTCCGCAGGCACCCCTAAGCCACGTAAACTATACTCCATACCACGGGCCTCACTGACCGTGCCCTCATTGGCACCGCCAGAAACTATAATCCTTGGTGCCTTGCCGGCTTTATATAGTACTTCTGCCGTATCTAAGCGACGATGAACCGACTCCTTATCAAAGTCAACCTCGAACCAGTTTTGACGATTACCTGCGGTATTACCTCCTAGCACAACAATGGCATCAGCTTTTGGTAATTCCTCATAACTACTAACTGCGTATTGTTGCTCCAAAAAAGAGCCAACTTTAATTGAGGTAATAGGTAATGACCAAAAACCTAGCCATAGCACAGCACTAACAATCACCACTAAAGCTAAACGTCTAAAGCGGATCAAAAAGAGAATCACACCAAAGACCAGCAAAAACAATGCTAGATTCTGTGGGACAATCATCGATACAAGGTAGCTACTAAATAAACTGATAAATTCGGCCATGTTTCCGGGGCTTAGACGTTTTTAAACTCATGCTACTAGGCAGCATCAATAGAATATTAAAATAACTAATAATTCACTTCAAAGCTAGTAATTTCTTTACGAGCAGCCAATCCCTCAAGTAACTGTGGGTTTAGTCGCACACGCCACTCATCACCTAGCAAAATCTCACACGCAATATCTTGTTGCGGCTGATATACAAACCTCACTGCTACCCCATTAAAACCATTTTCAGGTTCAGCACGATACGGATTCATCAGCATATGTAATTGCTTAGGAGCAATGGCTTCATTTAACACCACACTCAAATCTTTCGCTACTGCCTCTCGAGCGGATTGTAAATTAAATAAGGCATTAGCATTAATCCGCAGCGTATTATTAAACTTACTGCGTGACACACGAGCCTCTACTAGAAGTAAATCATCGGTATTAATTAAATGACGGCAACTCTCATACAAATGTGCATCACATGTCACCTCAATTTGTGCGCTGCCATCATCAATTAATAAAAAGTAGAGTCGCTCATCCTTGTCTTTTAGTTGAAATGCTCTAAAAGCAATTAATACACCCGCTACCCATTGCGTTGACTTAGATTCTTTCAAGGCCGCTAGAGGTGATGGTGCAAAGCGTCTTACTTCATCACGCCAGACATCGAATAGATGATGACTGAAATAAAAACCAAGCGCTTTTTTCTCTTCGATTAAAGTCTCATAAAGACTCCACGGCTTGCAATTTTTAATATCGTGAGCAACAATTTCACCACTATCGTCACCAAATAAGGAGGTTTGATCAGCGTTACGATCACTTTGTTCTGCCGCCTCAATGGCAGTCGGCAGACTTTGCAACAAAGCTCGACGATTAACCTCAAGCTCATCAAAGGCACCTGCTCTGATTAAAGCCTCAATCGCACGTTTATTTACTGTATGACGGTCAATGCGAGAACAGAAATCATAAAGGTCCTTAAATGGCCCATCACTCTGACGAGCATTTAAAATATTTTCAATGGCGCCCTCACCAACACCTTTGACACCACCCATACCAAAACGAATAGTGCGAATACTGCCTTTTTCCTCAAGGTGCTTATCGGGCACTGGTTCAAAGCGATATTGTGACTCATTAATATCAACCGGCAATACAGTCAATCCATTATCCAAAGAGTCACGCCAGAAAATCTGAATTTTATCCGTATCATCCATATCGGAAGATAAGGTGGCAGCCATAAACTCGGCTGGATAGTAGTGCTTTAACCAAGCCGTTTGGTAGGAAATCAGGGCATAAGCTGCTGAGTGGGATTTGTTAAAACCATAACCGGCAAACTTCTCCATCAAGTCGAAGAGGTTCTTAGCCATCTCGCCGTCATAGCCTTTTTTAATCGCCCCCTCTTCAAAAAGCTTACGATGCTCTGCCATCTCTTCGGGTTTCTTTTTACCCATGGCACGGCGTAGTAAATCCGCACCACCCAGACTATAACCTCCGATAATCTGAGAGATCAGCATCACCTGTTCCTGATAGACAATGACCCCGTAAGTACTTTCTAACGTGCTCGTCAAATCCGGATGGAAATAATCCACCTCTGCACGACCATGCTTACGATTAACGAAGTCATCAACCATCCCAGAATCTAGAGGTCCGGGACGGAACAAAGCCAATACAGCAATCACGTCTTCAAAAGTAGAAGGTATCAGTTTGCGCAAGAGCTCCTTCATGCCGCGCGATTCTAACTGGAAGACTGCCGTGGTATTACCATCAGACAGCAAGTCATAGGTCGCTTTATCATCCAGTGGGACTGACATGATGTCAAACTCTTCCTGCCCCTGATTAAAGCGTTTTACATAACGTACAGCCCAATCCAGAATCGTCAGGTTACGCAGCCCCAAGAAGTCAAACTTGACTAGACCTGCGTCTTCTACATCATCCTTATCGTATTGAGAAACAACACTACCACTATGCCCAGGCTGGCAGTATAAGGGACAGAAGTCGGTCAGTTTACCGGGCGCAATTAGTACGCCCCCTGCGTGCATTCCCACGTTACGCACAAGCCCTTCAAGGGGCAAGGAACTGTCGACAATGGACTTAACCTCTTCGTCTTGATCATAGCGACGCTTAAACTCCGGCTCCCCTTCCATGGCATCGCTCAAACTCCATGGTTTGGCTGGGTTAAATGGGATCAGTTTAGACAAGCCATCACACAGCGAATACGGCATTTCAAGTACTCGTCCGACATCTCGAACCACTGCCTTAGCACCTAAGGTACCGAAGGTAGCAATCTGACTTACTGCTGCACGACCATATTTTTCCTTAACATACTCAATGACTTTTTCACGCTTATCCTGACAGAAGTCAATATCGAAGTCAGGCATGGAAACTCGTTCAGGATTCAGAAACCGCTCAAATAACAAGTCATAACGAATCGGATCAAGATCGGTAATCCCTAATGAATAAGCCACTAAAGACCCTGCGCCCGAACCACGTCCTGGCCCCACAGGGACACCGTTACTTTTACCCCAGTTAATAAAGTCCTGAACAATTAGGAAATAACCGGGGAAACCCATGCTGATGATAATTTCACACTCAAGGTCAAGGCGCTCACGATAAGCCGCTTCCTGCTTAGCACGCTCCTCTGGATCAGGGAATAAAAAAGCTAAACGTTCATCAAGTCCCTTGTGTGAAAGGTCGATTAAGTATTCGCCTAGAGTCATCCCCTCAGGGGTTTCGAAGTCCGGTAAATTTGGTTTACCCAACTCAATGGTGAGGTTACAGCGTTTAGCAATTTCTACCGCATTGAGGGTAGCCGATGGGATATCGCTAAACTTTTGCAACATCTCTTCAGAGCTGACGAAGTATTGTTGAGGATTAAAGCGTTTCGGACGATTGTGATTGCCAATAACCTCACCCTGAGCGATACAAACACGCACTTCGTGAATATCAAAATCGTCAGCTTTTAAGAACTGTATAGGATGTGTTGCAACCACTGGCAAGCCACTTTGCTGTGCCACCTTGAGTGCTTCTTGAACATAACGTTCATCCCCATCGAAACCTGCTCTTTGTAATTCAATATAATAACGGTTCGGGAAAAACTGCCCCCAGCGCTTGGCTAAGCTCACCGCTTGCTCAAAACGCCCTACCTCTAGAGCCTGTCCGATATCGCCTTGACGTGCTCCTGACAGCATAATTAAGCCATCAGTATCCGCCGCTTGTTCTAACCACTCTGGTTTTAATTGACCACGATCAATTTGTGGATTATCGATCCAAGATTTGGAGATCAACTCACACAACTGTAAATACCCGTCATGATTACGGGCTATCAGTAGACAACGAAATGGTTTTTTCTCATCATCAGGGTTGTCGATCCAGAAATCGCAGGCTGCAATCGGCTTAATCCCCGCGCTACGTGCCGCTTTATAAAACTTGATATAGCCAAATAAATTACCTAAATCCGACAAGGCCAACGCCGGTTGATTATAGGCTACCGCTTGTTTGATCAATTCACCGGTGCGAATAGTGCCGTCCACTACCGAGTATTCGGAATGGGCTCTCAAATGCACAAAAGCGGGAGTTGACTGGACTTCAGTCGCTGTATTTTCAGCGGCTGCAAGTAAGGTATCGGACATAATTACTCTCTAAAACTACTTTACTGTGACATACTCTGCCATGCTCTTTCGAGGCGCTTGACTGAAACCGGCATGGGGGTGCGTAGCTCCTGTGCAAACAATGCTACTCTGAGCTCCTGCAACAAAGTGGCAAACTCATCCATCTGCTGATCGTGCACACCTTTTAATTGGCTCAATCGACGCTGATACTTAGTTTGCAGACTCTGCACCTCTTGCATCAACTGCTGGTCACGACGAGGGTCATTTTTCAATTTATCAATACGCAATTGTACCGCTCTTAAGTATCGTGGGTAATGCTGTAAGGTGGCATATTCTACACGACTTAAAAAACCTTTATAGATCAAGCCATTGAGCTGCTGCCAAATATCGTCATAGCTCGCTTTATGTGCCTTAATCGTATTATGCTTTTTGAGTGCAAGTGCCCATTCGTTCATTATTTGCTGCAACAAACGAATCACCTCCTGCAATAGTAAACCAAATCGAGCCTTAGCATCTTTGACCCGTTCATTAAAGTCCTGCTCTTTAGTCGGCCATGGTTGAGCGAGACACGATTGAATTAAGGCACAATCAATAATTTCCTCTTTAAGCTCATCCTGAGTTCCCAACGCCATATAAAGCATACCTAATTGTGGCAGTTCCTTGAGATTCCTAGAAAGATAGCGAATCTGCTCCTTAAGGGCAATTTTAAACAACCTAATCAAGCCTTTACGATGCGCTACTGTGGCCTCGTGAAGCTCATCAAATACATCAATACGGCAATCTACTCCCTGATCAACCAAGGCTGGAAAACCAACGACTAACTGTCGTCCACGTTTGATTTCGAGTAATTCCGGTAGCTCCCCAAAGCTCCAGTTCGTTATGTGAAGATTGTCTGCTAGTGTTTCTTTAGTTTGGCGATCTTTATCTAATAACTGCCTAAAACTCTCTTGAGCAACCGGTGCGTGCTCAGCTTTTAATAAGGCCAAATTGCGACTAGCACTCAGCATACGTCCATGCTCATCAACCACCTTAAATATCATGGATAGATGCGGTGGAATATTTTCCTCTTTAAAATCTGTGGTGTTAATGCGAATTCTTTTTTGCTCCCAAATATCCTCAATCAGAACATTGAGCAAAGGTGATTCCTGACGCTTTACATCCTCAGTAACCGCTTCAACAAAGCGTTCTGCATAATCTGGAATCGGCACGCAATGACGGCGTAATCGTTGCGGTAAGGAACGCAGTAACAATTCCACTTTTTCCTTTAGCATGCCAGGTACTAACCACTGACCCACAATGGGATCGATCTGATTTAAAGCATAAACCGGCAATTCCAAGGTCACCCCATCTTTGGGGGAGCCCGGCTCAAAGTGATAAGACAAGGCTAAACTTAAGCCATCATAGTCCAAACGCTTGGGAAACTGCTCCGTGCTAATACCTGCCGCTTCATGACGCATCAACTCGTCTTTATTTAGCTCCAAGCGCGCTTTGCCGCTGTCATCCAAGCTTTTATACCAATGCTCAAGAGTAGCCACCTGGTGCATGTCTTCAGGAATCAATTGCTCATAAAAACGATAAATTAACTCATCATCAACGAGAATATCTTGACGGCGTGACTTGTGTTCAAGATGCTCAATTTCTTCAATCAGGCGCAAGTTATGTACTAAAAAAGGTAATGGATTTTTAATACTACCTTCTACCAACGCCTCACGTATAAATAACTCACGAGCATGGGCTGAATCCAAGCGACCATAGCCGACTTTACGCCCCTGGTAAACTTGCAAACCGTAGAGTGTGGCACGCTCATAAACCATGACCTGCCCACGACGCGGATCGAAATGCGGTTCAGAATACATTTTTTTCAATAAATGGCGACCCGTGCGCTCAATCCACTGTGGCTCGATTCTAGCTACGGTACGAGCAAATAAACGCGTTGTCTCAACAAGCTCCCCAGCCATAATCCATTTAGCCGAGCTTCGATGTAGATAAGACCCAGGATGAACATAAAATCGTATCCCACGGGCTCCCTCATACTCACGACTTGACTCACTACGTAAAGCAATATTACCCAAGAGCCCTGTTAAGAGTGCCTGATGCAATTCTTCATAGGTTGCTTCCACCTGATTGAAACGCCACTTCTGCTCCTCAACCAGAATTTTTAACTGCTGATAAATATCGTGCCACTCGCGCAAACGAACAGGCGACAAGAACTCTTTACGTAGCTGACGCTGAAGCTTACGATTAGACTCTCTATTATCGTATTGCTCCTGATACCATTGCCATAATTTTAAATAAGATACGAACTCTGAGTCTTTATCTTTATATTTAGAATGAGCCTGCGTACTAGCTTCTTGGGCGTCAAAAGGACGCTCACGGGGATCCTGTATCGATAAGGCCGAGGCAATGATGATCATCTCAGTCAGGCAATTATGCTCTTTGGCAGCCAAAATCATACGAGCAATGCGAGGATCCAGCGGCAATCTTGCCAATAACCTGCCCGTTTGGGTTAAACGATTATTCTCATCAATGGCACCTAATTCCTGCAACAAATGATAGCCATCCGCAATGGCACGGCCAGCTGGCTTATCAACAAAGGGAAAAGCCTCAATATCGTGTAAGCGTAAGGCTTTCATGCGTAGTATCACCGCAGCTAGCGATGATCGTAGAATCTCGGGATCGGTGTATTCCGAGCGTAATTTAAAGTCTTCTTCAGAATAAAGCCGAATACAAATGCCTGGTCCTAAACGCCCACAACGACCTGCTCGCTGGTTAGCTGCGGCTTGGGAAATTGGCTCAATTTGTAGCTGCTCCACCTTGTTACGCCATGAATAACGCTTAACTCTGGCAAGACCGCTATCGATCACAAAACGGATGCCCGGTACGGTCAATGAGGTTTCAGCCACGTTAGTAGCGAGAATCACTCGGCGCACATTAGTGGTCGGCCTAAAAATGCGTTCCTGGTCTTGCTGTGACATGCGAGCAAATAGCGGCAACACCTCAAGACTTGGTTGATTAGGCTTACGCAAGGCATCCACTGACTCACGAATTTCTCGTTCACCAGGCAAGAAAACCAAGATATCACCCGGTCCGGAGCGTATACACTCCGCTACCGCATCACTAATCATCTCAGTCAACTCAGGTTGTTCCAGCTCCTCATCCTCATCTTTAGTAGCGGTAATTAGTTGACTGTCTGTGAGTTGATAACGAATCTCGACTGGGTACATGCGCCCAGTGACTTCAATGACTTTAGCCGGTTTATCTTCTCTTTCTTGAAAATGATCGGCAAAACGCTGCGCATCAATTGTGGCAGAGGTAATGATGACTTTTAAATCAGGTCTCTTTGGTAAAAGATTTTTTAAAAAGCCCAATAAAAAATCAATATTTAAACTACGTTCATGAGCCTCATCAATGATGATGGTGTCATAACGTTTTAATAAGGGGTCACGCTGAGTTTCGGCTAATAAAATACCGTCAGTCATCAATTTAATCGCTGAACTAGGACCTGTCTTGTCACTAAAGCGGACCTGATAGCCTACCCATTGACCCACCTCAGTTTTAAGTTCTTGAGCGATACGCTTAGCAACTGAAACGGCCGCAATACGGCGTGGCTGAGTGTGACCAATCATTTTGTCCTGGCCACGACCCATCGCTAAACAAATTTTAGGTAGCTGGGTGGTTTTACCGGAGCCTGTTTCACCCGCAACAACAATCACCTGGTGCTGCTCAAGCGCTTTTTGTATTTCTTCTCTGCGCTCACTAACCGGTAAATCATCGGGAAAATCGATTATCGGTAAAACTCGTTTAACCGCCGCTTTTTGAGCTATGGTCTTTTTAGCGGCTTTTTTAACGACTTTTCTGGTCGTTTTTTTGGTGGCTTTTTTAGTCGCTTTTTTGGAAAGATCAGAATGCTCTTGATCTTGTTTTTTCTGCATAAGTAATAGAGTAATAATTAGGTATTTTTTATAAGGTCATTAAGGCTTAGTAGATTGTGCCTTGTTAAGATTATACAAGAGTGCGAATTGAGCTAAAATCAAACGTTACATCAATCTTATATTAGCTAAGAGGTTTAAGCACCTATGACCAACCCCCACGAATTTGAAACCGTATCTGCTCTTGAAGCTGCTGAGTTTGCGCCAACGCAATTCGTGCGATGGTTCAGGGAGGTTGCGCCTTATATGCGCGAGGTCAGGGGCAAAACTTTTGTCGTCGCCTTTGGTGGTGAGTTAATCGAAGATGGCAAGCTTAACAATCTAGTGATTGATTTGTCATTGCTGAGTGCTTTGGGTGTTCAATTAGTTGTTGTTTACGGCTCCCATCCACAAGTTAATCAGCAGCTTCAGCTTAAAGGGATTGATAAGCAGCTACAACGAGGGGTGATTGAACCCACCCCAGCCGATGTGCTTGAGTGCTGCAAGGAGATGGCGGGTGAAATCCGTCTGGATATTGAGGCCGCTTTTAGTCAAGGGCTGCCTAACACACCGATGTCTAACTCACAGATTCATATTATCTCTGGTAACTTTGTAACCGCTCAACCCGTTGGTATTGTTGATGGCGTTGACTACAAGCATACCGGTAAAGTACGTAAGTTTGACCTAGACTCAATCCGCAAGGCCTTATCGCTTAATGCAATTGTCCTCCTATCACCTATTGGTTTTTCTCCTACCGGTGAAGCCTTTAATCTGGCCATGGAGGAGCTGGCAACTAGTGTAGCCGGCGCTCTAAAAGCAGATAAGTTGCTATTTGTCACGCGTGACAACCGAGTACGTGATGCCGATGGTCGGCTGATTACTGAGCTCGCACGAGCCGAAGCTGAAAAGCTAGTTGCCACCGAAAGCTTAGAGGCACAAACTCAGTCTTATCTCAAATGGGCTATTGAATCCGTTCGACGTGGTGTTAAGCGTGCTCACTTAATTCCGTTTGAGATTGATGGTTCTTTACTCCTCGAGTACTTTACCCACGATGGGGTCGGTACCATGGTAGTTGAAGACTCTCTTGATGACTTACGTGCAGCGACCGTCGATGATATTGGAGCCATTCTAAGCTTAATTCAACCGCTAGAAGAGGATGGTACGTTAGTCCCACGTGATCGCGGCGAAATTGAGCGTAATGTAGAGAAGTTCACCGTGCTTGAGCACGATGGCGTTATTTATGGTTGCGTCGCACTCTTCCCTTATCCGGAAGAAAACATGGCCGAGATGGCTTGTTTAATCGTGCACCCTGACTGGCAAACTGCCGGTGACGGCGAAATGTTATTACGCCACGCAGAAAATAAAGCGAAGGCCAAAGGCATCAAGCGCATGTTTGTTTTAACGACTCGCACTTCGCATTGGTTTATCAAACGCGGCTTTACTCGAGGCACAGTCAGTGATTTGCCTCAGTCAAAGCAGTTAAATTACAATCGTAATCGAAATAGTTTGATCTTTTTTAAAAACTTTAAATCAGGAATATAATATGACCCGTTTAGTTAACTGTATCAAATACAAAGAAGAAAAAGAGGGCTTAGAATTCCCTCCATACCCCGGTGAACTTGGGGTTAAGATTTGGCAAAATATTTCTAAACAAGCTTGGCAAGACTGGATTGAAATTCAGACTCGCTTGGTTAACGAAAACCGTTTGAACTTAGCCGACTCTCGTGCCCGCAAGTACTTGACAGGCCAGATGGAAAGCTACTTATTCGAAGACCAGGATATCGAAGCTCAAGGCTTTGTACCGCCTAGTCAATAAAGCACTAAGAGCATTGGCTCTTTAGACGCTTAAATACAAAAGGGCTGCCTGATTAATTCAAGCAGCCCTTTTAGTTATTGAGGTCGACACTTAGAGGAGCATTCGACCTACCAACTGTGCATACCAGTGCGGCTGGAGCGAATTGTTCTAGTACTACCATCAGAACCTCGAACCTTAGTCTTAGTACTTGTATGGCCATAACCGGCATTAACCGTGCCGTAAATTTGTACACCGGAGTTACCGCTTAACGCTGTCTGTGATGAACGTCCGACGCTATCATCGACATTGAGATTACTCACTGGACGACGTGTTTGTGAGGATGAGCTACACGCCGTCAACACGGGTACTACAATCGCAGCAACTACTACAGACTTAATAAGAATCTTAAACATATTTTGACCATTCCTTTGATGACTCAGCCGTTAAGTGCATTCATAGCACGAGGAATTTCTATACGATATCCAGTTTAGCCACTCCTAAGGCTAATGTCTTTTCCCCATGTTCCGAGAAAAAGATTCTGGCGGTGGCGTCCGCTCCTTGACCCTGAAGCTGCATAACAACACCTTGGCCAAATCTAGAATGACTAACGGTTAAACCTATTTTAAATAACTTGTCACCCACTTGCACCCCTGAACTAACTGGCGCTTTAGCAAAAGCGGCTCGTCCAGCACCCACTGTACCACCGGGGAATCCACCGCCACTACCACCGCCAGAACGTCCAGTCACAGAACCACCACTCCAACTACTTGGGCCACGTGGTGCCGAGTAATAGCTGACATCCTTGGGAGAGAGCCATTTTTGTGCTTCCTCCGGCATTTCATCAAGAAAGCTTGAGCGCACAGCATAACGTGACTGGCCATAAAGCATACGACTACGAGCCATGGTGATATAGAGGCGCTCCCTAGCTCGTGTAATAGCCACATACATGAGACGACGCTCTTCCTCTAAGCCACCCTCTTCAAGTAAACTATTTTCATGAGGAAATAGCCCCTCCTCTAGACCAGTTAAAAAGACTGCATTAAACTCTAGACCCTTAGCAGCGTGAATCGTCATTAATTGAATCGCATCCTCTCCACGGTCCGCCTGATTGTCACCAGACTCAAGGGAGGCATGTGATAGAAACTCACCTAAGGCGCTACTTTCTTCAACTGCAAATTCGACATCAGCAACCACCTGCTTAACCATCTCTAAGGCTTTTTTACCTTCAAAATTTTCTTCGAAGACAAAGACTTGGGCTGCGTTAACAAGCTCTTCAAGGTTATCAAGTCGGTCCTGACCCTCTCGTTCATTTTCATAGTAGGTTTGCAAACCAGAATGCTCAATCACATGCTGAATTAACTCAGGTAGAGTCACCTCCTCAGCGACTGAACGCATACTATGAATCATCTCAACAAATGCACTTAGGTTATTGCCACCACGTCCCGTAACAGCACCTACCGCCATGGCAAGATTACAACCAATCTCACGAGCATGATCACTCAAGGTCTCAAGAGTACGAGCCCCGATGCCACGGGCAGGAAAGTTAACTACCCGTAAAAAGGAAGTATCATCATCTAGACTCGCAATCAAGCGTAGATAGGCCATCACATGCTTAATTTCTTGGCGTTCATAGAAGCGTGTGCCACCATAAACGCGGTATGGAATACCTGCATTAAACATGGCATGCTCTAGGGCACGCGACTGCGCATTACTGCGATATAAAATCGCCACTTCCTGGCGCTCCATACCCTCACGGATAAGAGAGCGAATCTCATCAACCACCCAACGCGCCTCTTCCTGCTCACTATCGAGCTCCATGATACGAATTGGCTCGCCCTCACCCCGCTCCGTCCAAAGTGCCTTACCTAGGCGGTTAGGGTTATGCTTAATCAAGGCATTAGCACTATTTAAAATATGCCCATAGGAACGATAGTTTTGCTCAAGACGGACAATATTGCCCTTGGCGTAGTCACGCTCAAAGGCCATCATGTTATCGACATTTGCCCCTCTAAAGGCATAGATGGACTGATCATCATCACCTACGGCAAAGAGTGCCGCGCCACCCCCAGCAAGCAAGCATAGCCAACGGTACTGCAGGTCATTTGTATCCTGAAACTCGTCAATCAGAATATGTTGAAAACGGCGCTGATAATGCTCACGGATCAACTGATTGCGACTCAAAAGCTCGTAGCAACGCAACAAGAGTTCGGTAAAATCAACTACCCCTTCACGTTGGCACTGCTCATCATAGAGCTGATACAACTCGACAAGCTTAGCACTATGTGGATCCCAAGCCTGTATATCAGTGGCACGCTCGCCCTTTTCCTTATGGGAATTAATAAAGCGCTGCACATCACGTACCGGAAACTTTTCTGCATCAATCTCGTGGGCCTTGAGAAGGCGCTTAATCGCTGACTGCTGATCACCACTATCCAAAATCTGATACTGCTGTGGCAAACCTGCATCACGATAATGCGCTCGCAACATACGATTACAAAGACCATGGAAGGTACCAATCCACATGCTGCGTGTATTTAAAGGCGTAATTGCTGCCAGACGCGAGAGCATCTCCTTGGCCGCTTTATTGGTAAAGGTGACCGCCATCACAGCGGCCGGACTTAGACCTTGCTCTATTAACCAAGCCATACGACTAGTCAAGACCTTGGTTTTACCGCTACCGGCACCTGCTAACACTAAAATATGTTGTGCATCAGTGGTGACTGCAGCTCGTTGCTCATCGTTTAATTGCTCTAGCATATTTACTTATTACTACTCTAATTTACTGTATAAAAGAACAGCATAACTCATTAAGCGGTACGACGCTCTAATACCGCAGCAAAAAAACCATCTGTACCATGTACATCTGGTCTTAGGCGTAAATAATCGTCCTCACTACTCAGACCCTTGATACGGTCACCGAGAGAATCTACTGCATTGAGCAGACTAAAGTCAGGATTTTTAGCAAGAAAAGCCTCAATTTGAGACTCATTTTCTTCAGGCAAAACACTGCAAGTGGAATAAACCAAACGACCACCCGGTGCGACACAACGTGCGGCACTCTGCAAAATGCGTTGCTGCAACTCAATAAACTCCGCTAGCAGCTCTGGACTGTGGCGCCACTTCATATCCGGATTACGGCGTAAGGTACCCAAGCCACTGCAAGGGGCATCGACTAAGACTCTCTCTGCTTTGCCTGCTAGACGCTTGACGCGTTGATCGTTTTCATTAGCAATCACAACGGGGGTGACATTAGATAGACCGCTTTTAGCTAAACGTGGCTTAGCACGGGCTAAGCGCGTCTCCGACACATCAAAGGCGTATAAACG
>JAAYRZ010000113.1 GCA_012518515.1 Alcaligenaceae bacterium | reverse complement strand
GCTGCAATTGTGCGTCAAGAGCTTTCGCGTTAGTAAAAAGGTGGAGTTGCCTTTAGCCTGCTAAGCCCTGAGCTTCAAAAAAACTTAGGAGATATCATCTAGCGGGCCGGGTGACTCCTCAGGTACACAGGAGCTAAGGGCCTTTTGCATTTTTAGTAGAGCTTCTTCGCCCGTGGTGCCGGCGGTGATTTTATTCCACCAGTCACGGTGAATATGACAGACTTGTACCGGTACTGAGGGGAGACCAAGGTGTTGAGCCATGGCTAAGCGATGAAGGCCTTTATTTACCTTAAGAATCTTACCTTCACGACTAATTGCAACCCCTAGAGGATCTTTACCCCTGCCGGCATTAAAGCCATGGACTGCCATATCATCAAGAAAATCAAGATAGACTTGCAAGTAGTTTAGGATTTTTTCTGGCGTATCTAAAAAGACGCCAAGCTGATGTGAGGCCCAAGGATTTCCGCTCTCAATACAGCTTATTAAATCTTGATATCGTTGAGTTTTTGTTAGGTCAGTACGATGTTTATCCAAATCGCTAATAAAGAGATAGCGTGAACCTACTCTCAAGTCGCCACGACAAAGATCCCAGTCACCATCCCAGATAAAAGCTAAAGAAGAAGGACGGGTATCAACAATCCGAATAAGTTTTCGAGGATCTATCTCGATGGTCAACGCATCGTCACCTAAAAAGTCAGTGACAATATGTTTGGATAAGCCGGATGCTTCAAAGCGATCACTACCGGGAGCATCTTTGATCCAACCATGAAACAGCAATTTACCTAATGGTTTACCAATAAATTGCTCACTGCGGCGTTGAACGCTTTGTACTAAATGAGCGACTAAGACACGCTTACGAATTTTTGGATCAGTCAGAGGGTAAAAGGCCGGATCAGCGCCTGAACCTAATAAACCCTCTGATGTACATAGAGAAGAGAAATACTGACGAATATACAAAATACTGCCTCAAAAACAACAATACCTGTATATATACTAACCTTTTAGAAGGTATATATCTTTTGTCATTAAATTGACTTATTTATATGGATGAGAAATTTAGTTATGCTTCTTCAGAAAACATCTCCACCAAATAATCAATCATCACCCGTACTTTAGCCGGCGGATGTCGATCCGGTGGATACAGTACGTGGATACCACCAATTTCGATGGCGGGCTTGTCTAGCTCTAAAACTACTAAATCACCACGTTTAACCGCTTCATAAACAATAAAGTTCGGTTGATAAATCACCCCTTGACCAGCGACTGCGGCAGCCACTAGGGCATCGCCATTATTAGAGATAAGGTCACCGCTGACTGACACATGAAACTCGCCTTTTTTACCGAAAGCCCAGTGTTCACTGTCTTGCATGGTGGAGAGGGTGTAGCTAAGGCAGTTATGTTGGGTCAAGTCTTTTACTGTACGAGGAACACCACGTGTATCCAGATAGTCAGGTGAGGCGCAGACCTGCATGCAGCTATCACCTAAACGGCGTACCCTCAAAGGGCTATCCGTTAATTTACCAATGCGAATAGCTAAGTCCCAACTGCCGGCAATCAGATCCTGTAGGCTATCATTTAAGCCAAGTTCTAGCTTAACCTCAGGATGTCGCTTGCAAAACTCAGGCACTAAGGGCGCTATAAATCGCGCACCAAATGATACCGGTGCATTCATACGGAGTAAGCCGCTGGCTTTGATGCGCTGAGAACTAACGGCAGCTTCCGTTTCATCAATATCCGCAAGAATGCGCTCACAAGCTTCTAAGTACTCACTACCAGCTTCCGTCAAATTTAAACTCTTGCGTTTGGTGGTGCGGTGAAATAGCTTTACTCCTAGGCGTACTTCAAGTGCATCCACATGTTTAGTTGCCATGGCGGCAGACATACCAATGTGTCTGGCTGCAGCTGAGAAGCTACCCGCATCGGCGGCGCGTACAAAGACCCTCATACTGGTGATGCGATCCATTAATCAATTCTCTCTAAATATCCTCGCACTATTAGTGTGAGGTTTTATGGTGGTTTGCTGTATTGTTAGTAGTATAAATGGGAACTATACTGGTATCAATCGAATTAAGGAGGTAATTATGATGAACAATCAAAAACAAGAAAGACAACCCGTTTTCTTTATTCCTCACGGTGCAGGTCCATGTTTTTTCATGGATTGGAATCCTGCGGATGCTTGGGATAAGACGGCAAACTTTTTAAAGAGTATTTCGGCTAGCTTGCCACAAGCACCTAAAGCCATTGTTTTGGTTTCAGGCCATTGGTTAGAGCCACAGTTTACTGTGACGGGTCATGCTAAGCCAGAATTAATTTATGACTATTACGGTTTCCCAGCTCATACCTATGAGTTAACTTATCCAACACCTGGTGAGCCTGCCTTAGCAGAGCAGGTGGCAGACTTAATTACTCAACACGGTTTAGCTGCCCAAGTCCATCCAGAGCGTGGCTATGACCATGGAGTGTTTATTCCACTGAAAGTGGCTTTCCCTAAAGCGGATATCCCAGTGATTCAATTGTCTTTAAGGCAAGATATGGCAGCCAAAGCACACATTGAGATGGGTAAAGCACTCGCTTCATTACGTGATGAGAACGTGTTAATTATCGGTAGTGGTATGAGTTTTCACAATATGCGGGGTTACGGGGATCCACGTTTTACACCAATTTCTGCAGAGTTTGATACTTGGTTAACGAATGCGGTTGAAAGTGACTCCGAGGAGCGTGACGAATTATTAGGCAATTGGACCCAGGCACCTCATGCACGTCTATGCCACCCAACGGGTGCTGAAGAGCATCTATTGCCTTTATTAGTAGCTGCGGGAGCAGCGCAAGGTGCAGTTGGTAAAAAAGTTTTTTCAGATAAGGTGTTAGAAACGACAATCTCAGCATTTCGTTTCGACTAATTAATTAAATTTATAGACAGGATATATACAAAATGATTATTGATCTTTCAAACAAAACAGCGATTGTAACCGGCTCTACAGGCGGTATTGGTTTAGCGATTGCTACGGGCCTTGCTAAAGCCGGAGCTCAAGTAACAGTGGTTGGTCGTGACCAAGGTCGTGTCGATGCAGCCGTTGCTAAAGTTAATGCTGACTCAGGTCGTGACGATGCGAGTGGTGTGGTGGCTGATCCAGGTACAGTTGAAGGTACAGCGACATTAATTGCCGCTCGTCCGGATGCTGATATTCTGATTAATGGTTTAGGTATTTATGGTGCACGTGAGTATTTTGATATTGATGATGAGTTATGGGAAGAGTATTTTCAGGTCAACATCATGAGTGGTGTCCGCTTATCTCGTCACTATGCCAAGGGTATGCGTGATCGCGGTTGGGGTCGTATTCAGTTTATTTCAAGTGAGTCAGCACTTAATATCCCAACCGAGATGGTTCACTATGGTGTGAGTAAAAGTGCCATCCAAGGTTTGTCACGCGGTTTAGCTAAAGTATTAGCGGGTACTGGTGTTACGGTTAATACGGTGCTTCCTGGCCCAACCCGTACCGAAGGTGCGATTCAGATGATGGCTGATTTGGCTGCGGAGCGTGGTGTGACTGCGGAAGAGATGGAAGCCATTTTCCTTAAGGAAAATCGTCCTTCAACCCTGTTATTCCGTTTTGCTAGCCCTGAAGAAGTGGCTAACTTATGTGTATACGCTGCTTCAGAG
Source organism: Alcaligenaceae bacterium (assembly GCA_012518515.1). Classification (GTDB taxonomy): domain Bacteria; phylum Pseudomonadota; class Gammaproteobacteria; order Burkholderiales; family Burkholderiaceae_B; genus Oligella. Next base: position 6,347 of record JAAYRZ010000113.1, on the reverse strand, counting down.
CAAGCAAGTGCTACTACTGGTACGGCATTACGTGTTGAAGGTGGTATCGTCGAAAGTATCGCCTAATTAATTACTTGTACTAAAGAGTGTGAGGAGTCATTGATGGCTCCTCTATCTATATTAAGTAAACAATAGAATGATTGGAGAAGAATTGATGAAATTATATGTTTATGACCATTGTCCCTTTTGTACTAGAGCTCGAATGATCTTCGGCCTTAAGGATATTCCTCTGGATTTGCAGTTTTTTCTAGAAAATGATGTTGATGGTCCAACTAAGTTGGTGGGTAAGAAGACCACACCTATTTTAGAAAAGGCTGATGGCAGTCATATGGCTGAGAGTATGGATGTAGTTCATTATCTTGATGAACAGCATGGTGAAAAAATCGTTAGCCCATTAGCTGAGGGTAATCCTTTTAAGGCATGGTGGGATGCCGCCGCAATGACTGTGTTTAAACTCACGATTCCACGTTTGGCAGAAGCAGATTTACCTGAGTTCGCTACTGCAGAAGCGCGTGAGGCATTCAAAACTCGCCAGACTAAGAACTTTGGTAGTTTTGAAGCCTTAATTAATAACAGTCCAGAGCTGATCAAGGAAGTGGAATCCCAATTAGCTACGCTTGATACAGTACTTGCTGATCATGACACAGTTAATGAAGGTGATTTTTTAATTTACCCATTACTACGCATGCTAAGTATTGTGAAAGGTGTTAAGTACCCGAGCAATGTAAGAAATTATATGGATCGCATGGAGCAAGCCACTGGTGTTGCTCTGTATTTTGAGCAGATACGCTAGTTCTTGTTTTTACTCGCGCTGTGTAGGAGCCCGTTCAATTTAAAATTGTGCGGGCTTTTGCTATGTTCTTCTATTAAGTCTAGGTGCTTTTGATTAAAAACAATATCCGAGAACTGACAGAAAGGTAAAATTTACTTATCTACTTATTAAGAAAAATACCAAAAGTATTGGAGTTATTTATGAAAAAATGGCTTGTTGCAGCCAGTTTGTTAGCAGCTTCTTATGCTGCTCAGGCATCGGCACATACCATGACAGTGTATCAAGACCCTAACTGCGGCTGTTGCTCTGGTTGGGTAGAGCATATGCGTGATGCTGGTTTTGAAATAAAAACGATTAAGTCAAATCAGATGGGTCTGGTTAAGCATAAATTGGGTGTGCCAATGGAGCTCGCCTCTTGTCATACGGCAATTTTAGAAGAAACGGGTCAATTGGTTGAAGGGCATGTGCCGGCTAATGTGGTGCAAAAAATGCTTGCTGATAATAGCGTCAGAGGAGTGGCAGCGCCGGGTATGCCAATAAACTCACCAGGGATGGGTGAAATGGACGGCAATCTGGTGACCGTCGATTTTAACGGTCAGTTCTTTTCCAGAGATTAATTTCTTCAGATTGATGAGTCCCTCTTTTTTGGGGGCCGTCACCTTAAACTTTCTTCTTAGTTACTTCTTCTAAGAAAACATCATTCTATATTCCATTAAGTCATAAGCAAAGAGTTTTTTATCATTTTTCAAGATATAAAAATTTGATTATGATGGTATTCAGTTATTAACTAATAATTTTTTTGGAATATACAATGAGTCGTTTAACTGTTCATACTATTGAGTCTGCTCCAACTGAAGCCCAAGCACGTGTTGAAACCGCTAAGAAAAATAATGGTTTCTTACCTAACTTGATCGGTGTTTTAGCAGGCGCTCCTAGTGCCTTAGAAATGTATCAGGAAGTGGGTGCGATGAATGCACGTTCTTCTTTATCTGCTGCTGAGCGTGAAGTAGTGCAAATTACCGCAGCTACTCTAAATCGTTGCGCATTCTGTGTAGCTGGTCATACCGCTTTGAGTGTTAAGAAAAAATTACTCGAAGAATCTGAAATTCAAGCGTTACGTCAAACCACACCCCTATCGGATGCTAAATTCAACGCTTTAGCCGTTTTTACTCAAGCTGTTATGCGTGAAAAGGGCGCAGTTAGCGATGAGGAATTAAAGGCATTTTTTGATGCGGGCTATGGTGAACAGCAATCCTTAGAAGTTGTACTCGGCGTGGCTTTAGCTACTTTATGTAACTATGCCAACAACTTGGCTAAAACTTCTATTAATCCAGAATTGGAGCCCTACGCATGAGTTTTTCTGAACGTTTAGAGGCGATTCGCTCTCATGCTCAAGAAAAACTAGCCCCTTTAGCTCGCAAGATTGATGAGGATGGTCTTTATCCTGAAGAGTATTTACGTGGTCTAGGCGAGTTAGGCGGTTTTGCAGCGGTAGGCAGCGAGCAAGAGGGTGGTATTGCAGCAGGTCTAGCAGCACAAGTTGATGTGTTGCGTGCGGTTGGTCAGTCGTGCGGTGCGACTGCTTTTACCTCATGGTGCCAAGCGGCTTGTGCATGGTATTTGTCGCGCAGTAATAACCCACGTGTCAAAGAGAAGTTTCTTTCTGATGTGTTAAATGTGCGTGCCTTGGCGGGTACTGGTATGTCTAACACGATGAAGCATTTATCAGCCATTGAAAAGAATAACCTCAAAGCAGAGCGTACTGTAAACGGTTATATCGTATCCGGTGGTCTACCTTGGGTTTCTAATTTGGGTGATGACCATCTAGTTGCGGTTACGGCAGAAACTGAAGAGGGTGGCTATGTCATGTTCGTCGCTTCTTGTGATGCGCCTGGTATCAGATTAAGCCCTTGTCCGGAATTCTGCGCTTTAGAAGGAACTCGTACTCTGATTCTCTCCTTTACCGATGTGGAAATCAGTGACGATAATGTACTCGCTCAGCCTGAAGAGTTCAAAGACTATATCCAACGTATCAAGCCTGGTTTTATCTTGTTGCAGATTGGTATGGCTCTCGGCATCATTGATGGTAGTTTGCAAATTATCGAACGTGCTAACAATATTGCCAATCCTTATCTGGATGATGTGAGTCCTTTAATCGAGCGTGTGAAGCGTCTAGAAAAACAGGTTAAATCACTGGCTGATTTAGCGGATGCGGGTCCACAAGAAATTTTACCGGTATTACAGGCTCGTGCCGAAGCTTCAGAATTGGCGTTGGCATTAGCGCAGTCTGCTGCATTGCATTCTGGTGCGCGTGGTTATTTAAGACAGCATGCCGCTTTCCGCCGTCAGCGTGAGGCGATGTTTGTAGCGATTGTGACGCCGTCACTAAGACATTTACGTCGTGAGATTGCTTTATTAGAAGAAGCAGCAGCGCTACAGATTGAAAAAGAGGAAGCCGTAGCATGAACATGAGCACTCAAGCTAATGCAGTTTTACAGGCGCGAGATTTGCGTTTAAGTTATGACGACCGGATCTTATTACAAAACCTAGATTTAACCATTCATGAAAATGAAATTGTTATTTTATTAGGACCCAGTGGTGTTGGTAAATCCTCATTGCTTAGAACCTTAGCCGGTTTGCAGTCAAAGCAAGCAGGAGAAATCACGCTGTTTGGTGAGGCCTTAGATCGGCCTCATCCTAAAGCTGCTTTTGTTTTTCAACAAGCTGCTTTATTGCCTTGGCTCACTCTTGAGCGTAATGTCGCTTTTGGTCTGGATTTTAAGCATCAACCAGAGATTACTAAGGCAGAAATTACGGCAAGAGTACAAAAGGCCTTGATGGAGGTAGGTCTTAGTTATGCTGCTAAGCAATACCCAACGGCCCTTTCTGGTGGTATGGCCCAGCGTGCGGCTTTAGCTCGTGCCTTGGCACGTGAGCCGGAAGTGTTGTTGCTAGATGAACCACTTGGTTCCCTGGACCCTAATACGCGCCAAGAAATGCAACAACTGCTACGTAATACATTGAAATCGCATCAAGCGGCAGCCGTTATGGTGACTCATGATGTTGATGAAGCAATTGATGTTGGTGACCGTATTGTGTTGTTAGGTGGTCGACCAGCAGGCATTGCGGCTGAATGGCAGGTAGACGAAAGTATTATCTCTGATAGTGAGCAACGACGCGATTTACATCGGGAGATTCTCCTAACCATGCAGAGCCATTCTGTACCTGTACAAGCTGAGTCTAGTACTAGCAATCAAGCGACTAATAACGAATTAGTATTTGCTGCTTAAGAATTATTCAATCTATTTTCATTTTTTTTATAAACCTTTAGAGTTTTTTTAAAGGAAGGATTTCTCATGTCCTCACGTCGCGAATTTTTAAAATTATGCTCTCTGTTTACAGCAGCGGGCTCGATGCCTTTATTGCAAAAAGCAGCTTTTGCTAATGTTGATCCAGATGCGCCATTGCGTATTGGTTATTTACCTATTACTGATGCAACCCCTTTATTAGTGGCTCATGCCAATGGTTATTTTGAAGAGGCAGGTGTGAAGGTTGAGAAACCAGTCATGTTCCGTAGTTGGGCTCAGTTGGTAGAGGCTTTTCTGGCGGGTCAGGTAAATATTATTCACCTTTTATCACCAATGACTGTATGGGCTCGTTTTGGCGGCAATGCACCGGTCAAAAACGTGATGTGGAATCACTTATCAGGATCAGCAATTACAGTGTTACCTGAAATTGATAAGCCAGAAGACCTAGGTGGTCATACTGTAGCAATTCCATTTTGGTACTCCATTCATAATGTTTTGCTACAGCATGTACTGCGCGAGCATGGTTTAAAAATTACCGAATCAACGCCAGGTCCTGATGAGGTTAAATTGTTGGTGATGGCACCAGCAGATATGGTGGCCGCTTTGGCGGCAAGAAACATTTCTGGCTTTACGGTAGCAGAGCCTTTTAATGCGGCCGCTGAGTTAAATGGTGTGGGTAAGATTTTACGTTTCAGTGGTGACGTTTGGCGCGAGCATGCTTGCTGTGTCACCTTGATGAGAGATGAGGACATCTTGCAACGACCAGAATGGGTGCAGCGTACGGTTAATGCCTTAGTACGTGCACAGGCTTGGACTCTGGATCATCGTGAAGAAACAGCACAGCTGATGTCACGTCGAGCTAAAAATCGCTATACCCCACATGATGAAGCTGCTTTGCTTAAGGTCTTAGCACCTGCGGCAGAAGATGAGGAACAATATATTTCTAGTGGTGCGATCAAGCATCCAGAGTGGCGTCAGCAGCGTATCGACTTCCAGCCTTATCCTTATGAGTCGTATTATGTTGAGTTGATTAAAATGTTGCAGTCTACCTATATTGCTGGTGAACATAACTTCTTGGATGACTTGGATCCGCATAAAGCAGGTGCTGATTTAGTCGATAGTAGCTTTGTGCGCAAAGCCTTGGAGTCTCCGGAGTTACAAGCTAAGTTTAATATTCCGGCCGACTTTAAACGTGAGGAGCAAATTGCTGTTTAAGATGCAAAAAAAACTCCAACCTTTTTATTACTCAGCATTTGGTGTTCTGTTATTACTTGTCTTTTGGCAAATAACCGTATTTTTTCTAACGGCTTCAGTACCTATCGCTGTTAATTTGGCGCCATTACCGGCGGCCTATAGTTTATGGGACTTAGTCATTAGCGGAGAGATTTTTCCGCATATTTTCTCCAGTCTTATGCGTGTAGGCGTCGGTCTGGCGACCGCCTTAATTATCGGTGTGCCACTTGGACTCTGCATTGGTCTTTCAAAACGCTTTGACATGGTTAGTGGTTTTAGCTTTCAGCTGCTAAGAATGGTTTCACCGCTTGCTTGGATGCCAATTGCCCTGATGATCTTTGGGGTCGGTAATGCCCCGGTCTTTTTCTTATTGTCCTATGCTGCTGTATGGCCGGTTATGTTGAATACGTCTGTTGGTGTACGTCAAATTGCCCCTGCATTTCTTGAGTTAGGTCGTTCTTTAGCCGCTACTCGTTGGGAAATGCTGCGCAATATCGTATTGCCAGCGATTGTCAGTTCGATTTTGACGGGGGTACGTTTAGCTGTTGGGGTCTTATGGATTGTCTTGGTGCCAGCCGAAATGCTAGGTGTTAATGACGGATTAGGCTATTTTATTTTAGATACCCGTGATCGTCTTGCTTACAGTGAATTAACTGCTGGTATTGTGGTCATTAGTTTGTTGGGTTGGGGCTTAGATTACTTAGCTCGTAGTGTCTCTAAATTAGCCCGTAAGCATTAAAATTAAGGCTTCACTAATATAAACAGGCGCTATTTTCATGGTGCCTGTCATTTTTTTATATGAGCGATTGATTGTATTTTTTGTTATCATAGTCTGATCTCAGTCTTTTCTCTATCTAGAGAGGATTCGCAGAGTATGCGGCTGGGATAGCGCCTAATGATCCTGGCCGGATTATGCCAAGTTTTGGTTAATAGATAAAGGATACTATCATGACATCCAAATTTAAAAGACGCGACTTTTTTAAAGTCGGCGCAGCTAGTAGTGCAATTTTACTTCCTAACCTAGGTTTTGCTGC
>JAAYRZ010000112.1 GCA_012518515.1 Alcaligenaceae bacterium | reverse complement strand
TTCTTAGAAAATGCGACGCATGGCATGAATCTTGCGATGCCACAGGCATTTAATCAAATTGTGTTGGATCATATTGAAGCTTAGAACATTATCCTAAGCTTCAATATCAGGAAACTAATCGTCAAAGGATAATGCATTAATCGCTTTGACCGTGCACTCAGCACTAGCAACCTGCTCTCCTTCAAACTTAAACTGTAAAGTCACTGTGTCACCAACAGCAACCGCATCCTCTGACTCAGCGGTTAACATGACATGATTTGCCTTCGGTTTAAATGTCGCTGACTGACCCGGCTCGACAAGCACCTGCTCAAGCGGTCCCATCATACTTTTACCATCTACTACTGTCGTCTGATGTAGCTCAACATGCGTAAAATTATCAGCACGCGCGCCAATCAGGCTAATTGCAGTGTCGCCATTATTTTTCAGATCAAAATAAGCTGCAGATGGACGACCACCAGGAACCAAGCGCACCCAACAACGGTTAAACTCAACACCACTTAACTCAGTTTCATGACCGCTAAACTCAACTTGCGTGTGACTGCCTTGATGATGCATGTGGTGATGCTCATGCTCATGAGCTTGCGCCGAAAAACTCATCAAAGCTGCCGCCGCCACGCTTAAAACCAATTTATTCTTTTTCAATTGAAAACGCCTCCTAGTCGTCCTGTACAATTTTTGTTAATGTATCAATTAAAAATCACTAAGTAAATGTATCCTAACACAGAAATTATGAGCAACAACAAGAACTTAAAACATAGCTTTGGCAAAGGCCCTTTTATCTTGCCACAAATCATCCACTTTGCTGACAGCTTGGCCAAACAGGCGATTAAGCCCGGTGACACAGTAATTGATGCCACCATGGGTAACGGCCATGACACTCTCAAGCTAGCGCAATGGGTAGGCCCTGAAGGCCTTGTACATGCCTTTGATATTCAGCCTCAAGCACTACAAAGCACGCAAGAAAGATTACAAGCGCATGACGTCTTAGCTCATTGCAGATTACATTTGCAAGGCCATCAATTCATGTCTGACGCGGTAAATGAAGAAGTATCTGTCGTTCTTTTTAATCTAGGCTATTTACCTGGTCAAGATAAACTAATTACAACGGAAGTCGAGACCACCTTAATCGCAATCAAGCAAGGCTTAGATCTTTTAAAAGAAAGTGGCGTGCTAATCGTGGTGGTTTATCCCGGCCATGAGCAAGGCCAAATAGAGCAGAAAGCGCTCGATCAGTGGGTCACCAAAGTCGACACGGGGCGCTTCAGAAGCTTACGATATCAATTTGAAAATACCGTAGCGCCTGCGCCCTATGTACTTGCTGTTGAAAAACTAAAAACCCGTTAATTGGCGACTGATTAAGAACTTCACCGGCGGCAGATTGTTACTCAAGCGAACCACCGCCGAGCGCAGCAAGCGTGCTGGTGCTCGCTCATTAGTAAAGAGCTTGACGATGGTATTGGTACCATGGAACAAAAATAAAGTATGTGGCATATGCTTACGCTCATAACGCTTTAATACTGCCTGAGAGGCAAAGTCCTCACCACGAGCGTGGGCCTCACTAATCACTGTTGCCAATATATCCGCGCCCGCTAGTCCCAGATTAAAACCATGCGCTGTCACCGGATGCATACCGACAGAAGCATCACCAATCAAAGCGCTACGCTGTGCTACAAAAGATCGAGCGTGAACCCCCACTAAAGGATAGCTATGCACATCACTAATAACCTTCATCTCACCGAAGCGGTTATTAAGCATGCGCATCATTTCGGCACCAAGCTCCTCTCTACTTAGGGATAAAATCTCATCAGCACGATGAGAGTCAATGGTCACCACACAGTTAGTCATATAGTCGCCTAAAGGCAGTAAAGCCAAGGTACGACCATAGAAGAAACACTCAGAAGCGGTTTCGTCGTTAGGAACGGTATGCTCAGTACGAAACACCATCACGGTGCGCCCGAAGTCATGCATGTCAGTGGAAATACCCAGTTGACGGCGAGTGTTAGAAAAGCGGCTATCCGCAGCTACTAACATCTTGGCACTAAGCACTTGACCATCTTCTAGCGTGACGGTAGCCTTTTGCTCATCAGTAGTTACCTTGACTACGCCCTGCCCCGTCTGGAAGCTGACATTATCAAAGTGTTTAATTGAGTCATAAGCTGAGCGACGAATATTATGGTTAGAAATCAAATAGCCTAAGGTATCAATCTCTCGGCCACGCACCTTTTTAGGATGAGGAAAAGTCAGCGAATAATCAGAATCACCATCTAGTACACGGGCTTCACGCAAGAAGTAAATCTCATCTTCAGGCACTCGCGGCCACATGTCTAATTTTTGCATGATATCGCGGGAGGTATGAGTTAAAGCGATCTCACGTCCATCATAAGGAGGATCGGCCAAGACCGACTCCGGACTTTTTTCAATTAACGTCACCCTTAAACCACTGGGGGCTACACCACGAGCAAAACTGATACCTGCGGGACCGGCACCGATCACAATAATGTCACTATCAAATTGATTTTCTTGCATAACCAAAAATCCTATAATTCCTTAAAAGAGCTTCTTTTAATATACTAGAAGTTTAACAAAGCCAAGCCATCTAAAGGCAATAGGGAGCTTAGCTGTATGGTCTTTTGCTTTGTTTCTTATCAAAAAAAGCTATTTTTTCTGAGTCAGCATTTCTTTTAGCCGCATCAAGCGCTCTTTGGGAGACATGCCATGAAAAGGATCTTTTTCCTCTTCTACACCTGTTTTTAAACCCATTTCAGCAATAAAACGTGATGGCTCACAAATAATATCCTCACGAGCTCGACGACGTTTTTTACACCAAGTCACGGTCAAATGCTTTTGCGCACGTGTGATGGCAACATACATTAAACGGCGCTCTTCTTGGATTCGCTCACTATAACCACCATCTTCCTTGTTAGGGTCACCGTACTCATCATCCTTACCCAGATGTGGTAGCAGCCCCTCCTCCGCACCGATCAGGTGCACATAGGGATACTCTAGCCCCTTGGAGGCATGAACCGTACTAAGTTTGACCGCATCCACCTCCTCTTCGTCCTCACTGCGCTCAAGCATCGTGATTAAGGCGATACGCTGCACTAATTGTAAAAAATCCATGTCCTCTTCGACTGCCTTAGTCTTGAGCCAGGTAATTAACTCCTGCACGTTCTGCCAACGTGACTGGGCACTGCGCTCTTCCAGCGTATCGTATAAATAACGCTCGTAGTCAATGAACTTCATCAACTCGTCTAATAGCTCCGGTGCCTTACGTTCTTCGCTACGATAAAGCTCAGGATTACTAATTAAGTCAACCGCACGTACCGGCGCTCGTCCGCGATTGGCTTGCCAACGAATACTTTCCATCACATGAGCAAAAGAGCGAAGCCCTTGCAGTTGCTTTTCGCTGATATGGTTAATCAACTCATCATCAAAAATTGCCTCATAGAGACTAACGCCTTTACTAGAAGCCAATTGACCAAGACCAGTCAATGTCGCCTGACCAATACCACGCTTGGGTGTCGTCACTGCACGAATAAAGGCCGGATCATCCTCTTCATTAACCAAGAGTCGTAAATAAGCCAAAATATCTCGTACCTCAGCCTTATCAAAAAAACTTTGACCACCAGCCAACACATAAGGGATATGCATTTCTCTAAAGGCTTGCTCAATCACACGTGCCTGATGATTGCCACGATATAACACAGCAAAATCCTTCCAGTCAGCACGCTGCTGAAAACGTGCTTGCGTAATGCGCATAGCGACGGTCTCAGCCTCAGCCTTGTCATTTTCCATTTTCACGACTTGAACTGGTGAGCCCTCTTCAAAAGAGGACCAAAGCTTTTTAGAAAACACACTAGGATTTTTGGCAATGACATTATTTGCCGCCTCGAGAATACGACCAACTGAACGATAATTTTGCTCTAATTTAATCAATTTCAGCTTTGGATAATCACTCAGTAAACGCCCCAGATTTTCAACCGTAGCACCACGCCAAGCATAAATTGCCTGATCATCGTCACCTACCGCAGTGAACATGTGACGAAAATCCGTGAGTAGCTTAACCCACTCATATTGACAGGCATTAGTATCCTGATACTCATCGACCAACAAATAAGTAATACGTTTCTGCCAACGCTCTCGCACTTCTTCATGCTCACGCATCAAAAGAACGGGCAATAGAATCAGATCATCAAAATCCAC
>JAAYRZ010000111.1 GCA_012518515.1 Alcaligenaceae bacterium | reverse complement strand
ATTCAGACCTCGGAGCGTAACGGTAAGGTTGTTGGTGCCGTATTGGTTGATGAAGAGGATGAGATTATGCTTATTACTTCAGCCGGTGTCTTGGTTCGGACTGAAGTTGAACAGATCAGAGAGATGGGCCGTGCAACACAGGGTGTCACGCTGATTAGTTGTGACGAGGATGACTTCTTGACAGGGGTTAAGCGTGTTGTAGAAAGTGATCTAGATGATTCTGATGATGAAGAGGATATAGACGAGAGCATTGTCGACGAGTCAACTAATGACTTACCTGAGGAAGATTCTTCAGAGTCAGAGCGTTCTACGGATAAGGAATAATTAACATGAAGCAATTTTGGAATTTTTCTGCAGGCCCGTCTGTATTACCTAAAGAGGTTTTACAGCAAGCTGCAAATGAGATGCTTGATTGGCAAAGTAGTGGTCAGTCTGTTATGGAAATGAGTCACCGCGGTGCTGAATTTACACAGATTTGTCATGAAGCAGAGGCTGATTTGCGGAAGCTACTTGGTGTCGGTGATGAGTGGGCAGTTTTCTTTATGCAGGGTGGGGCTACGGCGCAGAATGCTATTTTGCCAATGAACTTGATTGATGTAAAGCCGGGTCAAACAGCTGATTATGTTTTAACAGGTTCTTGGTCTAATAAATCCTATAAAGAGGCTGTCAGATACGGTCAGATGCGTGTAGCAGCTACCAGTGGTGAGGCGCGAGAGATTGCTGGTGTCGAGTATAAGCCTTGGCATTGGGCTCCTGATTTTAGCGAATGGGAAATTAATCCCAATGCTTCTTACCTGCATTACTGTAGTAATGAAACCATTGGCGGGGTCGAGTATAGTGAGCTACCCGATAAAACGGAGATAGGTGCAAATGGGGTTCCAATCATTTTGGATACGTCTTCTCATTTTTTGGCTAGAAACTGGGATCTTAATAAGATTGACATGATGTATGCTGGTGCCCAGAAAAATGCAGGGCCAGCTGGTATTACTATCATGGTAGTTCGTCGAGAGTTATTGGGTAAGTGTCAAGCAACTTGCCCTGATGTGTTTAATTATAAAAACGTGGCTGAGGCTAATTCGTGTTTTAATACGCCGCCAACTTATAGTATTTATGTTGCAGGCCTTGTTTTTAAGTGGTTATTGTCTCAGGGTGGTTTAGCGGTTATTGAGCAAAAAAATAAGGTAAAAGCTGAGCTTTTGTATGATTACATCGATAGTACTGGGTTTTATCATAACTTTGTAGAGCCTACTAAGCGTTCGATTATGAACGTGCCATTTGTTACTGGTGATGATGCTCTTGATGCTAAGTTTTTAACTGGTGCCAAGGAGTTGGGCCTATTAAATCTTAAAGGACATAAGTCGGTTGGTGGAATGCGAGCCTCTATTTATAATGCGATGCCTTTAGAGGGAGTGCAGGCCTTAGTCGATTATATGAAAGAGTTTGAGCGTCAAAACGGGTAAATAATAATGAGCAGTGAATTAAATCAGTTACTTAAGCCTTTGCGAGACAAAATTGACGCTCTTGATCATGAGATTCTGGATTTGTTGAATCAGCGTGCTCAAACAGCTATCGAGGTGGGTAAGGTTAAGCACCGTTATGATGCGGATGATGCGGTGCTTAAGCCTGAGCGTGAGGCTCAGGTTATTCGTGCGCTACAAAAGGACAATCTCTATGGCACTTTTCCGAACTCATCAGTGGAGGCGGTGTGGACTGAAATAATTTCCGCTTGCCGTGGCTTGGAGCGGGGGTTGACTATCGCTTATTTAGGTCCTAATGGCTCTTTTTCAGAGCAGGCGGCTTACGAATTTTATGGCCACGCGGTACAACTCTTGGAGTGTCCTTCATTTGATGAGGTCTTTAGGGCAGTTGAAGCTGGGCAAGCTGATGTTGGTATGGTGCCGGTCGAGAATTCGACGGAGGGTGCGGTTAATCGTACTCAGGATCTTTTGCTAAGTACTACCTTAAAAATTCATGGCGAGCGCACCTTGGCTATACGTCATAATCTTATGACTAAATCAGGTGAGATGAAAGGGGTGGAGCGTGTATTAGCGCATCCACAATCATTAGCCCAGTGTCATCAATGGTTATCAGTTAACTATCCGAACTTACCGCGCGAACCCGCTGCTAGTAATTCAGATGCAGCACGTATTGCGGCAGAGGATCCTAGTGTAGCAGCAATAGCAGGTATGCATGCTGCAGCCGCATGGGAGCTATCAGTGGTAGCAGAAAATATTCAGGATGATGCCAATAATAAGACCCGTTTCTTGGCAATTGGTCATGTTGTAAATCAGCCAAGTGGTGATGATCAAACGAGCCTTATTGTTGCGGTGCCTAATAAAGTCGGTGCTTTGCACGATCTATTGACCCCTTTTTCAACTCATGGTGTGTCTATGTGTCGTTTTGAGTCTCGACCAGCTCGTACTGGGCAATGGGAATACTACTTTTATATTGATATATTGGGTCATCAGGACGATGAAAATATTCGTTTAGCTTTACGAGATTTGGAGTCTCAATCTTCTTTCTTGAAGTTATTGGGCTCATACCCTCGTCAAAGCGATCCTACTTCAGTGATATAAGCTGTTAAGTGAATTAATCAAGTAATGCTTTTGACTAATGAATGACCTTAATCTAAATCAACGTGACTCAGCTCATAAAGTGGGTGCTGAGCAGCAGTTTTGCTGGGAACTCACTGCACCCATTCTATTTGTCACGGTTTTAAAAGGGGCCTAGTTTAATGCCTAAACTGCTTCCGGTTGCCTCAATTAGTGAGGCTGTTCGCCTCAGTTTTTCTGATGGTATTGCGCGGATAGAAAAACAAGTGACTCCTGAGACTTTCACAACTGTCGGTATTGTTGGTACGGGCTTAATAGGCGGTTCCTTTGCGTTAGCGCTGAAAAGAGCAGGACTTTGTGAGCGAGTAATTGCTGCGGGAAGACATCAGTCAACGCTATTAAATGCTAAGGCTTTGGGCGTAGTGGATGAGGTCGTCAGTATGGAATACCTTGCCAAGCATGCAGACTTAATTTACATCGCCGTACCTGTAAAAGCATTTTCTAGTGTTTTTCAGCAGTTAATGCCTCATTTATCAGAAGATGCTCTTATATGTGATGGTGGTAGTACTAAGCACGAGTTGATTGTTGAAGTGCGTGAAATTATGGGTGAGCGGATCGGTCAGTTTGTGCCTTTACATCCTATCGCGGGGTCGCATCAATCAGGTGCAGCTGCTGCGCGTAGTGATTTATATGAAGATCGTAAGCTTATTGTTACCCCTCTTAGAGAAAACAGGATTGAGGATATAGAGCGTTTAGTAAGTACATGGCAAGCTATAGGTGCTGCAGTGTATTGTATGGATGCGCAGTTACATGACAGAGTTTTTGCAGCGACTAGTCATCTCCCACATTATATTGGGGCAGCCTATATGAATAGCTTATTGACATCAGATGATAGTGAGTTGTTTCTAATAATGGCCGGCACTGGTTTTAAGGATTTTACTCGTATTGCTGCTAGTTCTCCCGAGATGTGGAGTGATATCTTTTATGCCAATAAAGAGGCGATGTTAGTTCAATTAAATGATTTTATGCAGCAATTAGAAGTGGCCAAAACCTATCTAGAAGAAGGTCAAGAAGAAAAAATGTTCGAATGGATTAAGCGGGCTTCAGATACAAGAAAGAACTGGCGCTTAAAGCCTTAGTTTTGCACTAAAAACATTTGTTTCTTAATCAATTGCATCAAAACTAGCATAACTTTAAATACTTTCCGGAGGAAGATGTGGTTCAAGTTGTACCTTATTTGGATTTGGAGCCGACTAAAAAGGCTGCGGGAGAAATTCGCTTGCCGGGCTCTAAAAGCATCTCCAATCGTGTCTTGCTCTTAGCTGCTTTGTCTAAGGGAACAACCATTGTCCAAGGGCTTTTGGATTCTGATGATACGCAAGTCATGTTAGCGGCTTTAAAAAAGCTAGGCATAAAAATTGATGATTTAGATGCTGACTCTGTTAGAGTGCATGGCTTAGGTGAGTTTCCTGTAAAAGAAGCAGATCTATTTATGCAAAATGCAGGCACTGCAATTCGACCATTGACTGCGGCTTTGGCCGTTTCTGGGGGAAGTTATCATTTGCATGGAATTGAGCGCATGCATGAGCGACCAATTGGTGATCTAGTCGAAGCCTTAAAAGGTGTTGGAGCTAATATTGAGTATTTACAAAACTCTGGTTATCCTCCCTTGCAAATTGAGGCTCCTCAGCTTAGAAAAAATACTATTATTAAGGTTGCGGGTTCGGTGTCATCACAATTTCTGACGGCACTCTTGATGGCTGCTCCAATAATAGCTAAAAAATTGAATCAAGCCGTTGAGATAAAGGTCGAGGGTGAGCTTATTTCAAAACCGTATATTGGCATTACCTTGAATCTCATGCAGCGTTTTGGCGTCGAGGTGGAAAATAGGGATTGGCAACACTACGTGATTGCCGCGGATGCTGCCTATGTTTCACCTGAAGAGATCTGGGTAGAGGGTGACGCATCTTCTGCTTCCTATTTCTTTGCTTTAGGGCTACTTGCTTCAGGGCCTATTCGTATTTATGGCATTAATAAAAATAGTATTCAAGGCGATATTTTATTTGCTGACTTTGTTGAGCGAATAGGGGCAAAGCTGGAATATGGTGACGATTACGTAGAGGTTAGCTCTACGCAAGATGGGTCGCAACCCAAGATTAAAGCTTTTGATGAGGACTTTAATTTGATCCCTGACGCTGCAATGACCGCCGCTGTCTTGGCGCTATATGCCGATGGTCCTTGTACACTTAGAAATATTGCTTCATGGCGAGTTAAAGAAACGGATCGTATTGATGCCATGCATGCTGAGTTAGAAAAATTGGGCGCAGTAGTCGAGTCAGGCCCTGATTACATTAAAGTTACTGCACCTGTGGAGTGGAAAAACGCTACGATTGAAACATATGATGATCATAGGATGGCCATGTGTTTTTCATTAGCTACATTTGCTGGGGCATCTGTGCGTATTATGGACCCAGCATGTGTCAATAAAACTTTTCCAAGTTATTTCGATGAGTTCAAGCAGCTCTTGAAATAAGTTAAAATCAAAAAATTAAATCTGAGGTAAAACAAATGGATACTCATAGCAATATCCCCGTGATAACCATTGACGGTCCGAGTGCTTCTGGTAAAGGAACTGTAGCGACCTTATTGGCCAGAGAGCTAGGCTGGTATGCTTTAGACTCTGGTGCTTTGTATCGTTTGACAGCATTAGATTGCATGAAGAAGAAGGTAGATCTAGAGAGTGAGGAGCAGGTTTCGGCCGTTGCTTCTGGTTTATCAGTCAAGTTCCTACCTGAAGGGATCTTTTTGCACGGTGAAGATGTCACTGAAAGCATTGAGAGTGAGCAGGTTGGTGCGATTGCTTCAAAAATTGCAGTTTATCCACAATTGCGAGCTACTTTATTACAAAGTCAACGTAATTGCCGCCGTGCTCCTGGGTTGGTTGCTGATGGTCGTGATATGGGGACGATGGTGTTCCCAGATGCTGATTTAAAAATTTATCTTGTTGCAGATGTGCGAAAAAGAGCCGAGAGACGCTATAAGCAGTTGATGGGAAAAGGGTTTTCGGTTAAACTTAACAGTTTAGTTGCTGATCTAGGTGCGCGCGATCAGCGTGATATGGAACGTGAGTTTGCTCCTTTGAAGCCCGCAGATGACGCTATCATTGTGGATTCTTCTGATTTAGACATCGAGGAAACCTTAGCTATTGTCTTGGAACATTGGGCAAGCAGATGCAACTAAAGCGAGTTCGTATGGGTTGAAAGCTGATGCTACTCATATGAGCGCGTGTAAATTAATTTTATTTTTATGGTCTTTTGTGCGATTGGTTTAGGTCGTACAAAAGTTTATTAACTCCGTCGATCCTTATGTCGACGCGTATATTTATTAGGCAAGTATTGCCTTTGGATACTTAATTTAATGACATCCTTAAACTACCAAGACGCCTTAGGTGGCGAAAGCTTTGCCGATTTATTCGAGAAAAGCGTTACAGATAAAGAAATGAAATCCGGTGAAGTGATTTCAGCTGAAGTTGTTGGTATTGACCGTAACTTGGTTACTGTTAATGCAGGTCTTAAATCAGAAGCCTTAATCCCTATCGAAGAATTCTTAAATGACCAGGGTGATTTAGAGGTTGAAATTGGCGACTTTGTATCAGTTGCTATTGACTCTATTGAAAACGGCTATGGTTCAACTATTCTTTCTCGTGATCGTGCTAAGCGTTTATCTGCTTGGTTGCAGCTAGAGCAAGCACTGGAGTCTGGCGAATTAGTTAACGGTACCATCACTGGTAAGGTTAAAGGTGGCTTGACCGTTATGACTAACGGCATTCGCGCTTTCTTGCCAGGTTCTTTAGTTGACTTGCGTCCTGTTAAAGATACTAGCGCTTTCGAAGGTAAGACCTTAGAATTTAAAGTGATCAAATTAGATCGCAAACGCAACAACGTTGTGTTATCACGTCGTGCCGTCCTTGAAGTGACAATGGGCGAAGAGCGTGAGAAGTTACTTGAGTCACTGCAAGAAGGTGCAGTAATCAAAGGTACTGTTAAAAATATCACTGAATACGGTGCCTTTATTGATTTGGGCGCTATTGACGGTCTATTGCACATCACTGATATGGCATGGCGTCGTGTACGTCACCCGTCCGAAGTTCTTAACGTTGGTGAAGAGATCGATGTTAAAGTACTTAAGTTTGACCGTGACAAAAACCGTGTTTCACTAGGTGTTAAGCAGTTAGGCGAAGATCCTTGGATTGGTTTATCTCGTCGTTGTCCTAAGGGTACTCGTTTGTTCGGTAAAGTAACTAACTTGACTGACTACGGTGCTTTCGTTGAAGTTGAGTCCGGTATTGAGGGTCTAGTTCACGTTTCTGAGATGGATTGGACTAACAAAAACGTCGACCCACGTAAGGTTGTTAGCTTAGGTGAAGAAGTTGAAGTGATGGTTCTTGAGATTGATGAAGACCGTCGTCGTATTTCACTAGGTATGAAGCAGTGCCGTTCTAACCCATGGGAAGATTTCTCTGCTAACTTTAACCGCGGTGATAAAGTACAAGGTGCGATTAAGTCAATTACAGACTTTGGCGTGTTTATCGGTTTACCTGGTAATATCGATGGCCTAGTTCATTTATCTGATTTATCATGGAACGAAGCTGGTGAAGAAGCTGTTCGTAACTATAAAAAAGGTGACGAAGTAGAAGCTGTTGTTCTAGCTATTGATACTGATAAAGAGCGTATTTCTTTAGGTATTAAGCAGTTAGAGGGCGATCCGTTTAATAACTTCGTTTCTGCTAATGATAAAGGTGCGGTCGTTAAAGGTACTGTTAAGTCAGTTGAGCCTAAAGGTGCCGTTGTTACTTTATCAGTAGACGTAGAGGGTTATTTGCGAGCTTCTGAAATCTCTAGTGGCCGTGTAGAAGATGCTACAACAGCTCTTAAAGAGGGCGATGAAGTTGAAGCCATGATTCTTAACGTCGATCGTAAGCAGCGTTCAATCCAGTTGTCTATCAAGGCTCGTGACAACGCTGAAACTGCCGAGAAGTTAGAAAGCATCAAGGGCTCTGCAGCTCAGTCTGGTACTACCAGCTTAGGTGCGCTATTAAAAGCCAAGCTTGATGCAGCTAAAGACGAAGAGTAAACGTGACTAAATCTGAGTTAATTGAAGCTATGGCAGCTGATTTTCCGCAGTTGCCAGCTCGCGATATTGATTACGCTGTTAATACGATTCTAGAGGCTATGGTTGAGGCTTTAGCGGATGGTAAGCGTATTGAAGTGCGTGGTTTTGGAAGTTTTTCCTTGTCGCAAAGAGCCCCTCGTGTAGGTCGTAATCCAAAGTCTGGTGAGAGAGTGATGGTTCCAGGTAAAAAGGTACCTCACTTCAAAGCAGGTAAAGAGTTACGTGAGCGAGTAGATGCGACATTCCAAGAGCTATCGTCTGATTCTGAGGATTGCCTCAGTGCAAATCAAGATGATTGTCGATTAGAAGCTATCGGTTAATTAATTCAATTTTTACACCTTTACTTGTATATAACCCGAATCCAGGATTCATGCCTGATTCGGGTTTTTTATTTAAGCTAACTCTGTTCTGATCTCTGCTATTCTAAGCTTTAAATAAAATGAAAAGCGAAGGACTTAAGTTTTTTGCTAATTACTATTACAATAGACCATAAATTAAATTTCCGGAGTGAAGTCGATGAAATATTTGGTTTGGATTATACGCATAATCATTTTTGTTCTTGTCTTGTTGTTTGCGATTAACAATACCCATCTTGTTGATGTAAACTTCTTTGCTGATCTTCAGGCCAAAAGTGTCCCTCTGGTACTTGTGTTATTGATCGTCTTTATTTTAGGGGCTATTTTTGCTTATGTTTTGATGGCGCCTGCTTATTTTCGTGGTAAGTATAAACAAGCTAAGCTTAAGGATGAAATTGCTAGCTTACATCGGCAGGCCGCTTCTCAGGTTCGTGAAAAGGTTCAAGAGGAGCATAGCGCTAAGGCAGCAAGTAGCGAGAGTCCTGATATTTTTATTTCCCTACAACCTAAGCAGTAAGTTCTAAGTTATGGATGCAGGTTTTGATTTTGAAGCATGGTGGCTTATTCTTATCCCCATCGTTTTTGCTCTAGGCTGGATAGCCGCTAGAGTTGATTTTAGGCAGATGTTGTCTGAAACTAGACAGTTGCCAGACTCTTATTTTAAAGGATTAAATTTCTTACTCAATGAGGATCATGATAAAGCCATTGATGCTTTTATTGAAGTGGCTAAGCTTGATACTGAAACCACAGAACTGCATTTTGCATTGGGTAATTTGTTCCGACGTCGTGGCGAGATCGAACGTGCGATCCGAGTGCATCAGAGTCTCCTTAATCGAGCAGATTTACCACTTAAAGATCGGGAGCAGGCACTTTATCAAATTGGTCAGGATTATTTTAAAGCGGGTATGTTTGACCGATCTGAGGAAGCATTTCAACAGGTTATGGACAGTCAGTCCTATAGCGTAGCGGCAACACGAAATTTAATCCGTATCTATGAGTCTGTGCATGATTGGCCTAAAGCTATTGAAACTGTACAAAAGCTACAGGCACTGTTAAATGAATCTGTTCCTGCTTTAATTCATTATCATTGTGAGCTTGCTGAGCAGGCTTTGATAGCACAACCTGTTGATTTGACTGAGGCTATTAAGCAGTTAGATCAGGCTGAGCATGCGATGCAAAAAAATGCACCTGAAGATCAGAGTGAAGCGTCTATCGCGCGTATCGTCATGCTTCGTGCTGAAATTGCTGCGCTTCAAGGGCAACCTCAGAATCAGCGACTGCAGCTTGAAAGCCTTCTTAAGGAGGCGCCTACCTATAGTAGTTTGGTTGCTGAGAAGTTTTTGCAGAATTATCAACAGTCAGGTGAGTTGGAAAAGGGATTGGCTTTGTTAGCTCAGCATTTTGACAGGCATTTTTCTCTCGATCTTTTTGTGATTTTGTTAAAGCATTACCGGGTTGATCGTAGTGATGAGGCTGCATGTCGTTTTGCAGCTAAAGCATTAAGAGAAAATCCAACTTTACTTGGACTCGATAAGTTTTTAGAGTCAGAAATTACTGCCGAGTCGGTAGAAGGGCAGAGTGCTGATGAAAGCTCATCTGCTCTTGGTGAAATTCTTAATGTAGATTATTTGCACAAAATTATTCACAAACATGCCCAGCGTTTGGACCGTAGAGAATGCCGTTCTTGCGGGTTTCAGGCTCGAGCATTTTATTGGCAGTGTCCCGGTTGTAACCAATGGGAGACTTATTCAACCCAGCGCTTAGAAGGAAAGTAGTTATGCATCCTTATCCTTTAGAAAAAATTCAAAATAAAAAAATTCTAGTGGTTGGCGACCTGATGTTAGATCGTTATTGGTTTGGTGAGGTCAATAGAATTTCTCCCGAAGCACCAGTACCGGTTGTGCGTGTGATTAAAAAAGAGGATCGCTTGGGCGGTGCGGGTAACGTTGCGCGAAATGTAGTTAGTCTAGGAGCACAAGCGACTTTAGTCGGTATTGTTGGTGTGGATGAAGGTGGCGAACGTATACAGGAACTTGCTGAAGAGATGGGCGTTAATGCTGTTTTAAGCTTGGATCAGCAGATTAATACCACCCTGAAAATGCGTATCTTGGGTCGAAAACAGCAGATGCTACGAGTGGATTTTGAGCATGAGCCGACAGAACATAGCTTAAGAGATCTTTATTCCAGTTTAGAAAAATTGATACCAGAGCATGATGTATTAGTTTTGTCAGACTATGCTAAGGGCGTTCTTAAGTATATTGATTCTATTATTGCTGTTGCAGTAGAGCATGGATTAACGGTTTTAGTTGATCCTAAGGGTAACGATTATGGAGCCTATAAGCATGCTAATCTCTTAACGCCGAATCAGTTGGAAATGTCACAGGCTGTCGGTCCTTGGAATACTGAAGAGGAATTGCATGAAAAGGCACAAGCCTTGCGTGCTAAGCTTTCTTTAGAGGCACTATTAGTAACACGTTCTGAGAAAGGTATGACTTTATTCGCTGATGATGGTGTGCATCATGTTAATGCAGAAGCTCAAGAGGTTTTTGATGTGTCTGGGGCAGGTGATACTGTATTAGCAACCATGGCTGTGACCCGATCTGCAGGATTGCCTTGGTCAGAAGCCATCAAATGGGCTAATAAGGCGGGTGGTATTGTTGTTGGTAAAGTAGGCACATCGATGGTAAGTGCAGAGGAATTAATATGATAGTAGTAACTGGTGCAGCTGGCTTTATTGGTAGCCAATTAGTAAAAGGCTTAAATGAGCAGGGCATTAACAATATTTTGGTTGTTGATGATTTGCAGCAAGGTGATAAATTTATTAATTTACGTGACTATCAAATTGCGGACTATAAAGATAAGGATTTATTTAGACGGGAGTTGTTAGAGGATAAGCTGCCTCCGATTTCTATTGTCTTCCATCAAGGAGCCTGTTCAGATACGACTGAGCGGGACGGCCGTTTTATGATGGACAATAATTATCAAGTGTCATTAGAGCTCTTGGATTATTGCCAACAAAAGCAGATTCCTTTTATTTATGCTTCTTCTGCTGCTACTTATGGTGATAAGCAGTCTTTTACAGAAGAACTGTCGGCAGAAGGTCCCTTAAATGTCTACGGTTACTCGAAGTTTCTTTTTGACCAGGTTGTGCGCCGTCGTTTAGCAGACAGAACAGCACAGATTGTTGGTTTGCGTTACTTTAATGTGTATGGACCAAATGAACAGCATAAGGCTCGTATGGCTTCAGTTGCTTTTCACCACTTTAATCAGTTTATTACTGAGGGCACTGTTCGCTTATTTGGTGAGTATGATGGCTATGCTGCTGGTGAGCAGGTGCGTGACTTTATTTACGTTGAGGATGTCGTTAAGGTAAACTTGCATTTTATGAAATCGCCACAAATTAGCGGTATCTTTAATTGTGGTACAGGCCGTGCGCAACCCTTTAATGATATTGCACATACTGTTATCAATACAGTTCGTGTGGCGCAGGGCAAAAGCTGTTTAAGTTTAGAAGAACAGATAGAGCAAGGTCTATTGCAATATATTGATTTTCCAGAAGATTTAAAAGGTCGTTATCAAAGTTTTACCCAAGCAAATACAACTAAGCTTAGACAAGAAGGCCTTTATGAGCAAGGTTTTAAAACAGTTCAAGAAGGGGTGGCTGAGTATGTGCAGTATTTATTGGATAAAAAGCCCCT